>NZ_JADFBZ010000023.1:0-43695 GCF_015223095.1 Moraxella sp. K127
ACCCCACTCTCAACTTAAAATCATCTCAAACCTAAGTGGTGGGTTGCCAAGTTGTTTGTTAATCTGCACACAAACACTGTGAGCCAAGAGTTTTCTAATCACACGATTGGACAGGTGCCATAAATCTCTTGCTTTGATGATTTTGGCTTACACATAAAGCACCGAACACATTCATCATCTTATCCTTAATCCAGACCAAATTAGCACAGTGTTTGGCAATGTTTGGGTATGAGCCTAATTTAGGGAAGTAATGCTGATAGCAGTTTTTAAAGTAACGCCAAATGCCTTTGTCTGTATCAAAACCCAAGCTCTCACCTACAAGCTCCATGGTGATGACTTCGGCATCAGATAAGGCAGGGGGAAAGCTTTTGCTTCTTAAAGGTTGGGTTACAAGATTTTGATACAAAGCCTCTACCAAAAGATAGACAACAATGATAAAATCATCATACGACATGGCTTGCTCCCTTTGTTTTGTGGTGAAACTTAGGATTGGGCTATGTCGTTTTTGTTTCAAGGGGCTTGGGTTTAGTTGAGAGTGGGGTATTAGATAATTATTTTTGGGTTGTAGGGGTGAATTACAATTCGCCCTTGGCAAATCAATCGCTTATATAAAAAGAATGAAGCACTTCCCTATTTTTGTATGATAAGCTGGCAGGTGTAATTGGCACATTCTGCCTTTAATATGCCATGTCCTTGTAGCATTTCTGCCCCAATCGCTTGCTCTGACAACATCTGCTCCAACACCGCTTTGCCGTCATCGCCATATAAGGCGGTGGCTAGGGCATGGGCTTTTTGGGCGTGGGCGTGGCTTGCCTGCTTGATGGCATCGCTGTCTTTGGGGTGGGCGTAGTACCATGCCAGCTCAAAGATCTTATCCGACTCGATGACATATAGGGGCGGTTCGTGTCCTGATGTGTAGCTGTATTTGTCCGCCATAGCCCCATGAAAATCTAGGGCGTCCGACTTGGTGGCAGTGGGGGCTATCAGCGTCTTGGCACGCTCAAACCTGCCCTGCCCTGTCTCATCGATGGCAGGATTTGCTTGCCAATTTGCCACGTCATAGACCACTTTTTCATAAACCTTTGGCTCGCCGTCATCTTGTACCACGTCCTTGTGCGTGGCGGGACGAAAAAACAACGCCAATGCCAAAGCACAGGCGATGATGACCGCCCAGATGATGGGGGTTTTAAAGGATTTTTTGGCAGGGGCAGAATTGGTGTCGGTCATGGCTGGTATAAATGGTAAATGGTAAAATGGCTTGCGTTAATGATAGGGCGTGCCTGTCTTTGGTATTTGCAATGAAAAATAGGGGAAATCGCCCGTTTTTCAAGGAAAAGTCCGCAGTTGATATTGCAATATCAACAAGGATTTTGACGCAGAAAAACCAGATTTAGCCATTTTTCATGCAAAAATGGATTGAAATCGTCAAATCTTTGTCATATCCTATAACAATGTTATCAATGGCAGGCACGCCCTACATATGCGGGAAAATAATGGCGGTTATTGTAGCCGTTTTTGGGTCATTTTAACAGTTTTTATTGTAAATTCATCAGGACAAGATATGCACCATTTTATCGTCATTGGCAACCCCATTAGTCATTCCAAAAGCCCTGCCATTCACACCGCCTTTGCTCGTGCGGTGGGGATTGATATTAGTTATCGACGCCAATTTTGCCCTGATGATTTTGACAGTCTTAGGGCGGTAATAGAAGCTTTTTTTAACGGTGGCGGTGTGGGGGCGAATGTAACCTTGCCCTTTAAAGAAATGGCGTTTGACATCTGCCAAGAAGTCGGCACATTAAGCGAATACGCCAAAAACGCAGGGGCGGTAAACACGCTTGCCCTAAAAAATGGCACGCTCTTTGGCGACAACACAGATGGTCAAGGACTGGTGGCGGATTTGGTGAACCATGGTGTGGATTTATACAACAAAAAGGTCGCCATACTTGGGGCAGGTGGAGCAACTCGGGGGGTTATTTTACCACTGGTTCAACGTGGTGCCAGAGTATCAGTTTTTAACCGTACACCATCAAAAGCCCACATACTTGCCCAAAATTTCATCACGCAAGGCATTACCATAAATGCCCACGCCTTGGATGATTTGACAGGACATTTTGACGTGATTATCAATGCCACATCCGCCACAACCACAGGGCAAACGCTGGATTTGGGTGATGTATCGGCTGATGTGGCTTATGACATGATGTATGGCAAGCCGTCTGCTTTTTTGGAGCATTTTAATACCGCCAAACAGATAGACGGCATGGGTATGCTCATCAATCAAGCTCGCTTATCCTTTGAGCTGTGGACAGGTCGGGCGGTGGATTTGGATAAGGTGGTGTTGGATTTATAATTTATTTTTATAAAAATAATAAAAATGTATGAAAAATAGTTATTTTTAACACAAAACCCCTAGCATAAATCACAAAATAAGGTATAGTAGGGAAATGATGTTTTAACACATTTCCCCTTATCATATTTTTATCACAAAGGAGCTGTCTTATGCTAACGTACAAAGCCCCGCTACGGGACATCAAATTTCTCATCAATGAAGTCTTTGATTATCCAAGCCACTATAAAACCTTTGAGCATGGCAAAAATGCCGACAGCGAAACGGTTGGCATGATTTTAGAAGGCTTTGCCGACTTAGCCGAAAACGTCATCGCCCCCCTGTATCAGTCAGGCGATGCCGAAGGTTGTCATTTTAAGGACGGCGAAGTTACCACGCCCAAAGGCTTTAAAGAAGCATACGAGCAGTTCGCCCAAGGGGGCTGGCAAGGCATTGCCTACCCTGAGCAGTATGGCGGTATGGCTCTGCCAATGTCGCTCAATCTCATCAAATCAGAAATGCTTGGCACCGCCAACTGGTCATTTGCCATGTATCCAGGGCTATCGCTTGGGGCGGTCAATACCATTTTGGAATACGGCACGACCGAGCAAAAAGACCTATACCTACCCAAGCTCGTTACTGGCGAGTGGTCTGGCACCATGTGTCTGACCGAAGCCCAATGCGGTACCGACCTAAACCAAATGAAAACGTCCGCCAAGCCCAACGATGACGGCACTTATGCCATTAATGGCTCTAAGATTTTCATCAGTGCTGGCGAGCATGACCTGACCGAGAACATCGTACACATCGTACTAGCACGCCTGCCTGACGCCCCTGCTGGCACCAAAGGCATTTCGCTATTTATCGTGCCAAAATTCTTGCCTGACAATGACGGCAACATGGGCGAGCGTAATGGCGTAAGCTGTGGCTCTATTGAGCATAAAATGGGGATTAGTGCATCTGCCACGTGCGTGATTAACTTTGATAATGCCACAGGGTTCTTGATTGGCGAGCCGAACAAAGGACTAAAAGCCATGTTCACCTACATGAACACCGCCCGTGTCGGCACTGGCATTCAAGGCTTGGCTCACATGGAGCTTGCCTTCCAAAATTCATTGCCTTATGCCAAAGAACGTCGTTCTATGCGTGCCTTATCTGGCACCAAAGAGCCTGATAAGCCAGCTGATGCCATTCACTATCATGCCGATGTCCGCCGTATGCTACTGACCCAAAAGGCATTTAGCGAAGGGGCGAGAAGCATGATTTATCATGTTGGGCGTTATTCGGACAAACTGGCGGATGCGACCGTGCGTGGGGACAAAAAAGAGATTGCACATTGGGAAGACAAAATGGGCTTTTTCACGCCTGTGCTAAAAGGCTTTTTGACCGAAATCGCCCAAGAATCTGTAAAAAACGGCTTACAAATCTTTGGTGGTCATGGCTACATCAAAGAATGGGGCATGGAACAAATCGCCCGTGATGCCCGTATCAGCACGCTATATGAAGGTACGACAGGCGTACAAGCCCTAGACCTACTCGGTCGCAAGGTGCTACTACAAGGCGGTGGCAAGGTCGTGCGTGATTATACCGCCAGCATCATGAAATGGTGTGGTGATTATGCTTTGGATAAAGACATGCGTAAATACGTCTGGGCATTGACCAAACTGTGTGCCGAATGGAACGCCTTAACCTTACGCCTTGCCATTACCGCCAAACGCAAAAACCGTGAGATTATCTCGGCAGCGTCCGATGATTATCTCATGTACTCAGGCTATGTGATGATGGCGTATCACTGGGCGAGAATGGCGAGTGTCGCCCTTGACAAGATGAAAAATGGCGGTGAACAGCCCCGTGAGTTCTACCTTGCCAAGACCCAAACGGCAGAGTTCTATTTTGATAAAATCCTACCACGCACCAACGGGCTTGCCGACAGCATGACCGCCCCAAGTGAAGTGATGACCGACATGGACATCGAGCATTTTATCATTGATTAATTATTAGTTTAAAAATCATCAAAAACCACTCATCAATTTGGGTGGTTTTTGTTTGGCTTGGGCGTGTTGAATGTTGGTATTTGCCATGAAATGTCTGTTTAAAAAATTTTCATTTAAAAAAGTGCATAGCACGCCACTCTTCATGCCTAACCCCATTCCCAACTTTATATAAGCAATTGATTTATCATAGGGCAAATTGCAATTTGCCCCTACAATTTACCCAAAGGTATAGTTCATTAGCAATACCATTAAAACAATCAAAGGCGGATTTTGGTTTTGGTAATGGCATTTTGTGGTAAAATTTGCCTTTTGCAAACCTTTTAATTAAACGACACCATGACCGACATCAACCCATTACACCCCAACCCACAAGCCCCAACCGCCCTAAACCCCAAACCCAACGACATCATACCGCCAAAATCCGCCCACATCGCCAAGCATGGCGACAAGCGTATCCTAAGGGTGGTGTCTATCAACGTCAATGGGCTAAGAGCCAGTGAGAAAAAAGGCTTATTTGACTTTATCACAAAGTCGGACGCAGACGTGATATGTATGCAAGAGACACGGATAACCCATGAGCAGTGGACGGATAAGTTTAAGCCTGTGGGCTATCACGCTCATCTGTTCCCTGCCGAGCGAGCAGGCTATGCAGGGGTGGCGATTTATAGTAAATTGCCCTTTATCCCCACAGACGGGCTTGGTTTTGACATTGCCGACACGCAAGGGCGGTTTACTTGTGGGCAGTTTGACCTAAGCGAATGGGGACTTGATACGCCTGTGCATATTGCATCTTTGTATTTGCCATCTGGTTCATCAGGTGATGATGCTCAGGCTCGCAAAGATGAATTTTTGGAAAAATACAAAACCATATTAAAACGCTGGCGAGATGACAATAAATCCATCATCATCTGTGGCGATTATAATATCGTGCATAAACGCATTGACATCAAAAACTGGTCGGGCAACCAAAAAGCATCTGGCTGTCTGCCCCATGAACGGGCGTGGCTTGACCATATTTATGATGAGCTTGGTTATGTGGATACATTTCGGGTGGTGCGAGATGACAGCGACATCTATTCATGGTGGTCAAATCGTGGGCAAGCCCGTGCCAAAAACGTGGGCTGGCGTATAGATTATCACGTCTGTTCATCCGACTGGAAGTCTCGTACAGCAGGGGCGTGGGTCTATCGTGATGCGTGGTATTCTGACCACGCCCCTGTGGTTGTGGATTATGTGATTGGGTAGGTGCATTGCTGAATTAAAAATGAAGGCATTGTTAATTAACTATACCTTTGGGCGGATTTGTAGGGGCAAATTACATTTGCCCTGCGATAAGGCGTTGATTTTTGGGCGAATTGCAATTCGCCCCTACACATCAAATTTTATGTTTTAATTTTATGGTGCTTGATTTTGGCAGGGAGAAAAAATGAGCGATGATTTTTATAAAGAACTACACATATCAGCCCAAAAACCCTGCAAAATTAGCAAAATCCACAAAAATTCTGTATAATGAACCAAATCTATTTTTAGGAGAATGCAATGGCATTTAAAGACATGGTTGGACAAAAAGTCCCAAGCGTAACTTTCCGCACCCGTCAAGGCGACAACTGGGTGGACGTAACCACAGACGAGTTGTTCGGCGGCAAAAAAGTCGTGCTGTTTAGCTTGCCAGGGGCATTTACCCCAACGTGTTCATCAACACACCTGCCCCGCTACAACGAGCTGTGCGGTGAGTTCAAAAAACTGGGCGTGGACGACATCATCTGCGTGTCGGTCAATGACACCTTTGTCATGAACGCATGGAAAGCCGACCAAGAATGTGCCAACATCACCGTTATCCCAGACGGCAATGGCGAATTTACAGACGGTATGGGGCGACTTGTCGGCAAAGAAAATCTTGGCTTTGGCAAGCGTTCATGGCGTTACTCCATGCTTGTGGATAATGGCGTGATTGTCAAAATCTTTGACGAACCCGAAAAAGACGGCGACCCCTTTGAAGTGTCGGACGCTGACACCATGATTAAGTTTTTGAACCCCGAATGGACGGACAAGCCGTCTGTGGCGATTATCTCAAAAGCAGGGTGCCAGTTCTGCATTAAGGCAAAAGAAGCCCTAACCGCTCGTGGTGTGGCGTACGAAGAGCTGGTACTGGGTCGTGATGTTACCACAACGGCAGTGCGTGCCATGACAGGGCGTGAGACTGTGCCGCAGGTCTTTATCGGTGGTAAGCACATTGGCGGTTCGGACGATTTGGAAAAATATCTGACGAGTGGTGAGTGTGTGCTTTAATTAAAAGTATCACTTAGAACTATCAAAAAAACGTGGCAAAAATGCCACGTTTTTTAGTATTATCGCTCGCCCAGACCTTCGGATAACGTCTTGGTAATCGGCTTGGTCAGATAGGACAACACCGTCCGCTCCATTGCCTTGATGTCCACACTGGCAGTCATACCCGGTTTGATGACAATCTCATCTTCACGAGCCGCCACCTGAGCCCCTTCTATGCGAATCTGCACCCGATAATAGGGCTTATCGCCTTGTGGGGTTTTCTCCATGAGCGTATCTGGACTGATGTAGATGACCTCGCCATTCATCGCCCCAAAGATAGAATAATCATAAGCGTCCAGTTTGACACTGGCAGTCTGTCCCTCTTTGACATAGGCGATGTCCACAGGCTGAACCTTTGCCTCCACCACCAAATCACTGCTGGTCGGAAGCAGCTGCATGATGGTATCGCCTGATCGCACTACCCCGCCAATGGTCGTAACGGCGATGTTATTCACCTTGCCGTCCACAGGGGCAAATAGACGTTTTTCTTCTAATACTTGGGTTCGGTCTCTGAGCTGTTCGCTCTCAGATTCTAGCTCTTCTTGGGCTTTGGTCAGCTCGGTTTGAGCATCCTCAAAGTATTTGTTGCGTTTGTTGGTAATCTGTGCCTCGATGTCCGCCACTTGACGACGAAGCCTAATCACATCTGCCTGACTGACATCGCCATGAGCCAGTAGCGGTTCGTTCATGGCAAGTTCTCGCTTGGCAAGTTCTAGCATTTTTTGTAATGATGCCACATCTTGGGTAATGGCTTGACGGCGACGATTGTATAGCTCGGTTTGGTTTTGGACGTATTCGGCATACTTTTGTATCTCTTCTGGAAAATTTAATGGACGGTCAAAAATCTCCGCCTCCAAACGTGCTACTCTTGCTCGCAGTGCTGCTACTTTGGTTGCTGAATTGTCCAGTGCTGCTTTGGCACGCTCTTCTTCTAATATCGCCAATAAATCGCCTTTTTTGACATCATCGCCCTCTTTGACCAAAAGTTCTGATACCACGCCATTATCGGTTGCCTGAATCTCTTGGGTGCGGTCAGATGCGATGACAGTCGCCTGAGCTCTGGTAACCTGGTCAATCTTGGCAAATGATGCCCATGTAATAAGCACGATAATGGTCACCAGTGCCACCCAAATAATCACACTGGGCTTACTGCGTGATTTGGCTTTTTGATAGTTTTTTTGACTCACAGTATCTCCCTTTATGGTTGTTTGGGCGTATTAGGATTGGTGCCAATGTTTTGTGTGGCATTGCCCTGCTCTACTTTTTTCATGGCATCTTTGGCATTTTGCTCGTTTTGGATAAGCCGTGACAACACCGCCTGCTTGGGCCCATCCATGACCACTTTACCATCTGCCATGATGATGATACGATTGACCAAAGCCAGTAGTCCCATTTTATGGGTTGAGACGATGAGCGTCTTGGTGGGGTCTTGGAGCTCTTGGGCAAGCACTTGTAGACACTGATTTTCTTGCATGTTGTCCATGGATGCCGTTGGCTCGTCAAGTAGCCATACCGATGGTTTGGTCAGCACTAAGCGGGTGAAAGCAACCAGCTGTTTTTGTCCGCCTGACAGACCCTTACCCCCTTCACTGATGGGCAAATCCAGACCACTAGAATGCCCTGATACTAAGCGAATAAGCCCCGTGCGATGCAACTCTTGTCTGATGACATCATCAGGTGGGGCGGGCATGCCAATGAGCAGATTCTCACGGAGCGTCCCTTGGAAAAGACGATGGTCTTGTTGTAGATAGCCCACCTGCTCACTCATGGATTCACGGCTGATGTGGCTGATGTCCAGCCCATCTAACAATACATGACCGCCTGTGGGCATGTATAGACCTGATAGGATTTTTAAGAGAGTAGATTTGCCAGAGCCGATAGAGCCTAATATTGCCACACGCTCGCCTGCCTTGATGTCCAAATGCTCAATATTTAGGGCGTTCCGCTCATTGCCTGCATAATTAAAGGTCATGTTATGGCACTGATACCAGCCATGAATGCGAGATGGGGCAAGCGGATGAGCAACATTGTTATTGTCTTGTTCTAATGCAAAAAGCCTTTCAATATTGACTTTGGCGGCTTTTGCGTGTGAATACTGTACCAGCAAGTTTGGGGCGTTCATGATGGGAGCAAGAATACGGCCGCCCAAAATGGTACAAGCAATCAGACCACCGATGGTCATGCCCTGCGACATTACCACAAACGCCCCTGTAATGACAATCCCCACATAGCTGATTTGTTGGAGCATTTGTACGCTATAATTTAGGTTGTCATTGGCATGACGCATTTTTAGGTCGTTGTCGATGGTGTCGCCCGTCACATCCAGCCATTTGGATAAAAACTTCCAGTTGCCCGACCCTGCCTTGATGGTTTCCATGCCTTCGACCGTCTCCACCAAAATCCCCGTTTTTAGATAGGATGCGGCGGCGTTTTCGGCAGAGATTTTATCAATCTTTTTACGGCTAGATAAGCCCAATATGATGCCAATTACTGCGGCAATGAACGGAATAATGGCAACAATGGGCGAGCCGATGACCGCAATCAAGATGATGAACAAAATACTCATCGGAATATCAACAAGCGTAAACAGCGTGCTTGCCGTAAAAAACGAACGCACCTGCTCATAGCCACGAAGCTGAGCTGCCAGTGAACCGACTGAGTTTGGCATCTTATCCACACGCACCGCCAGCAGTCGCTCAAAGATATTTCTTGATAATATCTCATCAACACCGATGACCATCTTATCCATGACCTTAGAGCGGGCAAATTTCATCATCGCTTCAAAAATAATCATCAAGCCCACGCCTGATGCTAGGATAATCAAGGTGTACTGGCTGTTTGTTGGAATGACACGGTCATAGACCTGCATGGAAAATAGCGACACAGCAAGGGCAAGCAGGTTGATGATAAAAGATGCCACAACCGCTTCTACCACAACACGCTTATGCTCTGTCAGATTTTGCACCAAAAGTTCGTGAAAGCCGACTTTTTTCTCAGCGACCAGCTTGTCCGAGACACGAATTTTTGCCACAAAATCCAAATCCGACGTCTGACAGCTCACTCGCCCTTCGACACTCTCAAACAGCCAGCTTAGACCGTATTTTTGGACAATGCGACCATAGCCTAACTTTTGATGATGAGCAAGCAGGGGCATGTAAGCAGCATCTGGCTCATCCATGACATCTGGCTCATCAGAGATGCCCAAGATGTCAAGCAAATGGGTCAATCGCTCTTCATGGTCATCAAAGCCTGACACACGACCAAGTGCGGTGTCCAGACGATTTTTGTCCACGGTCACGCCCACGTCTTTTAAAAGCTCAAACACCGCAATGCCCAAGGCATTGTTGCTGGTGTATTGTTTTGGTAGCTGTTGGTTGTCGGGGTTGTCAGTGGTTTGGTTTAACGACATCAGTTATCCTTGGCTTGTCACGCTTTGGCATGACAATATTTGATAAATATAGGTAAAAACCATCACGGTACTCTTTGTTTAAATACACCCACATGTGTCGATGTTGATACATACCGCAACTTAATTCTGTCAAACGATAAGTTTAACACAACGGTTTTTTTATATGGTTAAGATTAAGTTATTGATTTGTTTGTTTAAAGTCATCAGCGGTCGGAAAACGACGTTCATCCACAGGCTGGATTTGCTCGCCCATTTGTACGCCTTCGCCATCAATGATGTGCTCCATCTGAGCATCTGATGAATGAATCTCATCGATTTCATCCATCTCATTGCCCATCTCATCTGCCAAGCGGGGTGGCTCTATCCACAAATCCTGCTGATTGACAAAACTGTCATCAACCATTGGGGTGCTTAGCTTTGGTGCTGACTGAGTATTGGTCTCACGCCATGCCAAAAACGTACGATAAGGACGAAACTCACTGACGGGTGCATGAATGACATGATAATCTGACTGCCAATCCATCGCCCCAAAGTCCACTTGTAGCTTATAAAAACTTGCCACCATTTGGCTTTGGACTTCTAGCAGTTGCTGTTCATACTGAGTGTGTTCACGCACGGCATTTAGCACTTCTAGCCATGATTTTCGCCCTGCGATGAACTGACGACCATACGAATCCACCACCAGTTTTGCCCCATCGATGGCAAGTTTAATAGACTGCTCTCTGTCTCTTGATGAGACGAACTCTTGGTACTGGGTTTGTAGGCTCTCCATGACTGTTCGCCGTGTCGCTTCTTGGGTCTGAGTTAGGCTCATGGCACGGGCATTGGCGGCACGGGTTAGGGCAAGCGATGAAAAACCCGCCCCTGGATCATAGGACATGCCCACCGAAAACTCGCCATCATCTTCGTTATTCTCATGCTCAAAGGTATGTTGATACTGGGCGTAGATGTTGGGATAACGTCCTGCCGCTTGGGCTTTTGCTTCTTGTTTGGCGGCTTCTACTTGAAAATGCTGACGCACCACACTAGGATGATGACTGCCCATATTGCCAAACACCTGCGTTTCAAAATTTACCGACTGTGCTTTGGCGTAGTCCGTTAAGGACTTCATGGTGATGTTGTATTTTTTATCGCCCAGCTCTTCACCGATGAGCTGTGAGAGTCTGGCGGCAGCGACCCGCTCTTGTTCTATGGCATTTTGTAGCGAGTTTTGGTCTTGGTAAATGCGATTTTTGACCAAATCCAGCTCAATCTTCGCCGACACGCCCTGTGCCACCCGACGCTCCATCATCGCTTCAAACTCTTTTAGGCGTGCCAAACTGTCAGCATACAGCTCCTGCAAGGCAACGGCGTAGATATAACCCCGCCAGATGTCAATGGTGTTTTTGGCAACGGTGTTTTGCTGTTCAAAGACATACGCATTGGCGGCTTTATTGTCATAAATGCTTTGGTTAATCTGTGCCGTCAGTCGCCCCCCTGTCCACAGTGGCTGACGAATGGCAACAGTGCTCACCAGTCCGTCGTTTTTGTCATGCCCTGTACTAATCGTGGGGGTCGGCAACATGCCCAGTTTGGCAGCACGCACGCCTTCGGCAGCCGCCATTTCATCAGCTTTGGCAGCATTGACCAAGGGGTGGGTTTGCGTGGCACGAAGTAGTAGTGCATCCAAGTCTAGCGGATTAATATTTGCCAAAACAAAGGTGGGCATCAGTCCTAGCCCAAAAAGCACGCATTTTTTTAGATTATGAAAAGTCATCAAAAAGTCCAATTACTTATCATGAATAATAAGCAAAGATTATGCCAACATGAACACCATGTTCAACTTTATGCGTTATTTTATTTGGACAGCCCTAACATCATCCAAAATATGGGACATTGCCATCTGCCCAAACAACAAGGCAGACAGATGAGCTTGGCATAAGTTGAGATTTGGGTAAAATTAGCACTATAATAGCAAATTTTGACAAAAAATGCTCTACATTTTGGATAAAGGGCGACTTTTAGACCGTGGCATCTTTGTCCGTCTGTGATAGCATGTTTGTGATGGGTTTGGCAAGCACCAACAGTAGCACCCCACAGACCACCAAAAAGACCGTCAATGCCGTAAAGAGCTTTGGCAAGTCCCCTATCGTCTCTGCCGACACATAGCCACCTGAGATAGAGCCTATCAGTCCGCCCAACGAGATGGACGTGTACCACAGCCCCATCATCACCCCTTGCATGCCTTGTGGGGCAAGTTTGGTCATGCTGGACATGCCCACAGGCGAGATACAAAGCTCAGCGATGGTCAAAAAAAGCAGTGATGAGACAAGCCACATCATGGACACGCTGGCACTGCCTGCCACAATCATCTTGCTCGCCATAATCATGATGGCAAAAGCAACCGACGCCAGTAGCATGCCTAGGGCAAACTTTGTCATGCTATTTGGGTTTTTGTGGCGTTTGCCCAGTTTTATCCACAACATGCTCACCAAAGGGGCAAAGAGCAGGATAAAAATGGGGTTTAGTGACTGAAACCACACCGTTGGAATGTTAAAACCGCCCAAACTGCGGTCAGTATAACGCTCAGCAAATAGGTTAAATGATGCAGGTTGCTGCTCAAAACTTGACCAGAACAAAGATGCTCCGATGATGAGAAAAAAGCAGACAAGCAGACGCATTTTTTCTGCCTTGACAAAGCGAGATGACAAAAACGCCCACCCAAAAAAAGCAAATAATGCCCCGATGATGAGATACGTCATGGCATCACGAATCGCCACGGCATTGATGGTTAGTACGCCTGTGCTTACCAGCACCACCAACCCACACAACGCCACCAAAAAGGCAAAAACCACTTTGCCCACATGAGCCACACGGCGACTGGGCTTATCCCAGCTGACACTCATGCCTTTGCTGTTTGCAAATTCGGTCAGGTATTTTTTGGCGACAAAGCGATACACCAACAACGCAATGAGCATGCCAATCCCACCGATGGTAAAGCCTGTGTGCCACTGACCTTTGTCCACAAAATAACCTGTGGCTATCGGGGCAACCATCGCCCCTAGGTTGATGGACATATAAAAAACGGTAAATCCTGAGTCTCGTCTGTCATCTTTGTCATCATAAAGCGAGCCGACCATCACCGCAATACACGTCTTAAACAGCCCCGTCCCCAGCACCAATAAAATCAGCCCCACAAAAAACATGGTCATGCCAAGCATGGGCAATGCCGACATGCCAATCGCCAAATGCCCCAGTGCCATGATGATACAGCCCCACCACAGTGAACGCTCCTGTCCAAGCCAGTTGTCAGCCAGCCATCCGCCTGCCAATGGCACCAAATACATCATGCCACTAAATATCCCATAAATGGCGGCGGCTGTCGTGTCATCAAAACCAAAACCACCCGAGACGATGGCGGTCGTCATGAACAAAACCAGCAAAGGGCGAATGCCATAATAAGAAAAACGCTCCCACATCTCCACAAAAAACAGCCCTTGCAAGGGCTTGGGATGTCCTAAAAATGCTTTGTCTAGCTTTTTAAAGTGGGCATCTGCGTTGGTGTCTGCCGATGAATTTGCCATGCTTTTTTCCTTAAAATGATGATTTTAGATATTTGCAAGCAACATTAACCCCATTCTCAATTTTATATAAATAATTGACTCATCAAGGGTAAATTGCAATTTTCCCCCACAACAAATAATGATAGAACAATCAATGAGTTACCATTTTAAGCTAGGATTGGGGTTTGTTTTATCAATTTTTTGCATAAAAATCATGATTCATAAAAAACCTTATTTAATGATAAATAAGGTTTTGTCAGATTACTGGGCGACTTCCTGCTCACTGGGAGCTGTTTGGGCATCATCACCTGCCACACTCTCGGCAGTGGTCTCATGTGGTGCATCGCTGGTCGCCACGTCACTGGCAACAGGCTGGTCTTCTGCTGACTTTTCTTGGACGGGGGTCTGAGCATCGCCTGCCGAGTTGGCAACTTGTTCGGCTGCTTCTTGTTCGGCGGTGTCGCTGGCGACAGTATCTGCGGTCGCATCAGGGGCGGTCGCTACCGCCACAGCTTCTGCCTTTTGGGCATCGGTGGGGTTGTTCTCTTGCTGGATGAGTTCGTCTAAGGCTCTGCCTGCGGGCGTGGCTGAGACGGTTGCAGGCTCATGGTTGCCCGCTGGGCGTAGCCATGCAAAAACGGCGATACCGCCGATGAGAACCAAAAGTAGAACCACACCAATCAAAGCATGGATGATTTCTTTGGTTGGGTTGTTTTCAGAAGCGTCGTGTGCGTGTGCCATAAATCACCTGTCGTGTTGATGGGTTTGATTTAACCGTTTGTTTGGGCATTTAATGATACGATTTTTAAAACCTTTACAAAGTTTTAAATGTCAAATTTTTAAAATTTTACAGTTTTTAAAATTCACTCATCAAATGCTTACATGAGTTTTATTTTTAAGACATAAATTTTTCTCTATTATATACCAATTTTTACCATTTTGTACAATCCCATATTAAAATTATGGGTAATTTTTACATTTTTTGTCATCAGTCTCGCACGCCATCGCCTTGATAGTACAGTTCATGACTGGCATCATAAAGGTTTTGACGTCTGACGACAAAGCTAAGCCCGATGAGCAACAAGCACAATATCAGTATCGGGTAACTGCCCCATCGCATAAAAGGTGTCGTCCCTGTCATCATCGGCACATCCCCACGCAACACCGTTGGCACAAAAGGGGTCGCTTGGCTGATGATACGTCCCTTATCATCAATAAATGCCGTCACGCCCGTATTGGTCGCCCGTGCAAACCAACGCCCTGTCTCTATGCTTCGCATTTGCACCATTTGTAGGTGTTGCAAAGGACCGGCACTCGTGCCAAACCACGCATCATTTGAGACAGTCAGGAGAAATTGGGTGTCTTTGGCGTTTTTGCGAGTGGTGTCAGGATATGCCACCTCGTAGCACACCGCCGGCCCCATGGGCTGATTTTTGACCAGTAATGGCTTTTGGTTGTCATTGCCACGGCTAAAACTGACTACATCCTGCATGCCTGCCAAATCAGGCAAAATATTCAACATCCCCTCAAAAGGAATGTACTCGCCAAAGGGGACAAGATTTTGCTTTTTATACAGACCACCACTATTCTCACCCAATGCCAACACACTATTATATAGATGTGGATAATCTCGCTCGGCAGGGTCATAATGCTCTATGTCCCGATAAGGAATGCCCATGACCCATGTCGCTCCCTGTGTGCGAGCATGAGTGTGTACGTCATGGATAAACGCCCACGCTTCGTCTTGGAACATGGGAATGGATGCTTCGGGCCACACCACGACATCCTGCCCCCATTCACTCTCTGACAGCTGGGCGTAGATGTTTAGGGTCTCGTGGCGGTATTCGGTTAGCCATTTTAAATCTTGGGGGATGTTGCCCTGCACGAGCGACATGGACAATCTCTCGCCCGTGGGGGTCGTCCATTTGGGGTCAATGACCCACACCAATATGGCAAACAACACCAAAAAAGCACTGATGAACAAAAACCCTAATTTTTGGCGAAACACTTCTACCACACTCGCCCCGAACAGCACCGCCACAAAGCTGATGGCAAATACGCCAAACATCGGTGCCAGCGAGCTTATCCACGCCAAATCGGCAAAAGCATAGCCCACAAACAGCCACGGAAATCCCGTCAGTAGCCATGTCTTTATCCACTCTTGTATCACCCACAAAGATGCAAACGCCAAAGGCTGACGACCCATAAAACGCACAAACATCCACGCCATCACCGCATGGAACAGCCCCATGATAAATGCCATCAGTGCTATCATGATAAGGGCAAGCCATATCGGGATGTTGCCATACTCATGAATGGACGTATAAAGCCAAAACGCCCCCACCGCCCACAGCCCAAAGCCATACGCCTGCCCCACCCAAAACGCACGCCCCGCCTTCTCTTCGCCCACCAGACAAGCATACAGCACCATGGGCGAGAGTATGGCTATCGTCCATAGTTTATAGGGGGCAAGCGACAATGAGAACATCGCTCCTGCCATCAGGCACAACAGAACAGGAATGATGAGTGGCAGGCGTTTTTTGGTGGTGATTTTTTGGCGAGTGGCACGCTTGGCAAGTCGGGAAGCTGGCATGCTGACGGAAGTGGCTTGATGGGTCATGACAAAGAACAAGGCAAATAACCGCTTATTTTAGCAAATTTTCGGGGTAAATGTCATCTTTTCATCCCCAATCGGGCAATCCGAGTGTACCGCCAAGATTGCCAAGGGGGAGTTAATCGGTATACAATACACCCTAACAACCCAAAATAAAGGGGAACGCCATGATTATAGACCTACCACCCCAAACCGAGCAAATCATCGCCCAAGTCGCCAAAGAGCAAGGGCAAAGTGTGCATGATTTTATCGTGATGAGTGCCTACGAAAAAGCAGTACAAGCCATGACGGACAAACCGCAAGCACAGGGCTTGGGCGAGCGTATTCATCTGATTTTTGCAAAGGCGGATTTTCCTGAACTTAGTTTACCGCAACGCACCGATCACCCAAGACACATTGAGTCATGAATGATTTATCAGTCAGCTATTTATTAGATACAGCTAACAAAATTTAATTTTACTACGGAAACCATTCGCCCTAAGCTCGTCAAAAATTCGGTTTCTTTTATGGCTTGACGGGATCGCCATGAATGGAGAGCGTAGCACTTTTTCATTTTGCAGAGTGTACTAATGTTATTTCAGAATTAAATAAGCCAGAACCTAATTTAAATGTCATTCGTTGGCTAAATCAGCACCCCACGGCTTTTATTAGCACCATTACCAAAGCTGAGTTATTGTATGGCGTGGCAAATTTATCTGATGGCAAAAGAAAACGACAACCATCCCAAGCCACCGATGAGATTTTGGCATTATTTGAAAATCACACATTGTCATTTTGCACCAAAAGTGCCGAGCATTATGCCAAAGTCATCAGCGACCGCCAAAAGCAAGGCAGACCTATTTTAATGGCAGACGCATTGATTGCCAGCATTGCCCTTGCCAATGGTTTGACAGTTGTTCCAAGAAACATCAAAGATTTTGATGGTATTGATAAATTAGCACTATTTAACCCTTTTAATCCATGAAAATCAAAATACCCTTTCCCAAACCCCCAATTTTACGGTAAAATTAGGGGTTTTTATTTTATATTCAATTCAAAGCATTTAAAGGTACTCTCATGACCCTACCCACAACCTACACCCCGTCCGAACTTGAACAAAAATGGTACACCACTTGGGAAGACAAGGGCTATTTTCGCCCCACCCTTGATAAGCCAAAATCTTTCTCTATCGCCATTCCTCCGCCAAACGTAACAGGCTCGCTCCATATGGGGCATGGCTTTAATAACACCATTATGGACGCTCTGACTCGCTTTCATCGCATGAAAGGCTACAACACCCTATGGCAACCAGGTACCGACCACGCTGGTATCGCCACGCAAATGGTGGTGGAGCGTCAGCTGGGCTTAGACGGCATTAGCCGTCATGATTTGGGGCGTGAGAAGTTTATTGAAAAAGTGTGGGAATGGAAAGGGCAGTCGGGTGGCAACATCACTCGCCAAATCCGCCGTCTTGGCTCGTCCGTGGACTGGTCTCGTGAACGCTTTACCATGGACGATGATTTATCCAAAGTGGTTAAAGAAGTCTTTGTCCGTTTGCATGATGAAGGCTTGATTTACCGTGGCAAACGCTTGGTAAACTGGGACTGCAAACTGCACACCGCCCTATCCGACCTAGAAGTAGAAAGCGTAGAAGAGCAAGGTAATTTGTGGCATTTTAGATATTATTTTGCCGACAAAAATTTGACAACCCAAGACGGTAAAAATTACCTTGTCGTGGCGACCACACGCCCTGAAACCCTGCTTGGTGATAGTGCCGTGGCGGTACACCCTGAAGATGAACGTTACGCCCATTTGATTGGCAAAACGATTGTCCTACCGATTACGGGGCGTGAAGTGCCGATTGTGGCGGACGATTATGTAGAAAAAGACTTTGGCACAGGGTGTGTCAAAATTACCCCTGCTCACGACTTTAACGACTATGAACTTGGCAAACGCCACAACCTGCCACTCATCAATATTTTTGATGAAAATGCACACGTTAAGGCAGAATTTGACTTTATTGCCAAAGCAGGCGAGCAAATCTCCGACCACATCACCGCACCTAGTGAGTATGCAGGGCTTGACCGTTTTGTCGCTCGTAAAAAACTCGTGGAGCAAGCCCAAAACGAAAACTGGCTTGAAAAAATTGAACCCTACACCCTAAAAGCCCCCCGTGGCGACCGCTCTGGCGTGATTGTTGAGCCACTTTTGACCGACCAATGGTACGTCAAAATCGCCCCCCTTGCCGAGCCTGCCATTCAAGCGGTGCAAAATGGCGACATCAAATTCGTCCCTGAGCAATACACCAATATGTACATGGCGTGGATGCGTGATATTCAAGACTGGTGTATCAGTCGTCAGCTGTGGTGGGGTCATCGCATTCCTGCGTGGTATGATGATAATGGCGGTGTGTATGTGGGGCGTGATGAAGATGAAGTGCGTGCTAAATATGGCTTGGGCGACACCCCCCTTCGTCAAGATGAAGACGTGTTGGACACTTGGTTTAGCTCGGCTCTGTGGACGTTTAGCACGCTGGACTGGACAGGAACAGATGCCGACTTTGACAACACCATTTTACAAAACTTTCACCCCACAAGCGTCCTAGTTACAGGCTTTGACATCATTTTCTTTTGGGTTGCCCGTATGATTATGATGACCTTGCATTTTGTCAAGGACAAGGACGGCAAGCCACAAGTGCCATTTCACACCGTCTATGTGCATGGCTTGGTGCGTGATAGCGAAGGGCAAAAGATGAGTAAATCTAAGGGCAACGTGCTTGACCCCTTGGATTTGATTGACAGTATTGACCTAGAAAGTCTGGTAGCAAAACGCACCACGGGACTTATGAACCCCAAAGATGCGGTTAAAATTGAAAAAGCCACTCGTAAAGAGTTCCCCGAAGGCATTCTTGCCTATGGCACAGATGCGGTGCGTTTTACCTTTGCAAGCCTAGCTAGCACAGGGCGAGACATCAATTTTGACCTAAAACGTGTGGAAGGGTATCGTAACTTTTGTAATAAGATTTGGAACGCCACTCGTTTTGTGTTGATGAATGTAGAAGGTAAGCCAATCAGCGACACGCCCCGCCCCGAGCTGTGGGAGTTGTCCGAAAAATGGATAATAAGCCGACTACAAAAATGCGAGCAAGCGGTGAATTTGGCGTTTGAGACGTATCGTTTTGATTTGGCAAGCCAAGCGATTTATGACTTTATTTGGAATGAATACTGCGACTGGTATGTGGAGCTTGTCAAGCCTATCCTAAACGATGAGAGCGTGCCTGATGAGCGTAAAGCGGAGATTCGCCGTGTGCTGTTGTCGGTGCTGGAAGTTGCTTTGCGTTTGACGCACCCCATTATGCCGTTTATCACCGAAGAGATTTGGCAAACGCTTGCCCCCATGCTTGGGCAGACAGGCGAGAGTATCATGCTTGCCCCATTCCCTGTGCCAAACGATGAACGCATTGACGAGCAAGCCGAAAGCGACATGGCGTGGCTACAAAGTCTTATCGGTGCGGTGCGAAACATTCGTGGCGAGATGAAACTGGGCAATGCCGTGCGTCTGCCTGTGCTACTGCAAGGCGTAACGGACGAAGAGAGAGCGAGCCTTGCACGCATTGAAAGCCAGTTTAAAGCCCTTGCTAAGGTTGAAACGCTAACCATTGTCGGCGATGATGACGAGATTCCATTGTCATCACAAGCCTTGATTGGTTCGCTAAAAGTGCTGGTGCCGATGAAAGGCTTGATTGACCCAACCGCCGAGCTAAACCGCCTAAATAAAGTGCGTGAAAAACTGCAAGCCCAAGCGGACGCAATTAGTAAAAAGCTATCCAATGAAGGATTTGTCGCCAAAGCTCCTGCCCAAGTGGTAGAAGCGGAAAAGGCGAAATTGGCGGAGTTGAACGGGCAAATTGGAGAGATTGAGAAGCAGGTGGGGCAGTTGAGTAGTTTGTAATCCCAATAACGGCAAATAGATTATTTTATAATCTATTTGCCCAATATGCCACTTAGTGATGAAAAAATAAATGAAACCTTTTATAAAATGGGCTGGCGGTAAGAGTTCTTTGCTTGATGAGATTCAAAAACGCTTGCCTGATTTTGTCTATTCACAAGATTTTTGTTTGGTAGAGCCTTTTGTTGGTGGTGGGGCGGTGTCCTTATGGGCATTGTCCGATTTGCCACATCTAAAACAGCTTATCATCAATGATTACAATGCCGATTTAATCAATGTGTATCAAGTCATTAAAAATAATCCTGATGATTTGATAGAATATATTGAAAATTTACAAAATCACTATGATAAATTAACAGATCTAGAAAGCAAAAAACCTTATTTTTATCACAAAAGAGATGTTTTTAATCAAAGAACCAGTAATAATATTGAACAGGCAGGGTTATTTATATTTTTAAATAAATCTGCTTTTAATGGCTTATATCGTGTTAATAAAAACAATCAATTTAATGTCCCCATTGGCAGTTATAAAAAACCAACATTTGTAGATAAAGAAAATATTTTAAATATTTCAAAAAAGCTACAAAATACCAAAATACTAACAGGTGATTTTGAATTGGTTTTGGCTCATTTGCCAAATAATTTTCCCTGCCTATTTTACCTTGATCCGCCTTATCGTCCAATCAGCGATACCGCAAGTTTTACTTCTTATTCCGATAGTGGATTTGATGATAACGAACAAAAACGCTTGGCTAATTTTTGTAAAAAAATAGATGAATTAGGTCATTATTTTTTATTAAGCAATTCCGATCCAAAAAACACCAATTCATCTGATGAATTTTTTGACGAATTATATCAAGGTTTTAAAATAGAGAGAGTACAAGCCAATCGCACCATTAGTGCCAACAGTAATGGTCGCAAAAAGGTAAATGAAATCATGGTCAGCAATGGAGCTTAATATGAAATTAGCATTTGATGATTTTTTAAATAGTATGTCAGAAACCAATGCCACTTTGGATTATTTTACTGATTTTGATAAAGTAAAAAAGAATGTCGCTCAAATTGAGATTCACTTAAACCAGCTTAATTATTTATTAGGAAAAGATGATTTAAAACAAGCAGTTTATGAATTATATGCAGAATGTCCAAATGCGTTTTCTATCTTAGAAATATTAATTGCCGTTAGAAAAAAGGAACAAAAGAAAAGTCTAGATGAGCAAGGTCAAGTGGTAACATTAAATAGCTACTTTCAATCAGCGGATAAAATTATAGATTTTCTTAATAATACAGGGCTTGCTGATGTATTTAGAGATAAAAACATCAAAAATTTGGTTGATTATGTGTTTGGCATTGAAGTAGGCTTAGATACTAATGCCCGAAAAAATCGTGGTGGCGATAATATGTCAAAAGCTGTTCAATTATTATTTGACAATGCAGACATTTATTATAAAAAAGAAGTTAGAAACACCATTTTTACAGACATTGAAAGCCTAGGAGCTGATGTTAAGCAATTTGATTTTGTCATCAAAACCAAAAGAAAAACTTATGTGATTGAAACCAATTATTATAATAGCGGTGGCTCAAAGTTAAATGAAGTTGCCAGAGCTTATACCGATGTCGCCCCAAAAATCAATCAATATCCGCAGTATGAATTTGTTTGGATTACCGATGGGCAAGGGTGGAAAACCGCCAAGAATAAACTACAAGAAGCCTATACTCACATTCCTTGTGTTTATAATTTATATACTTTGCATGATTTTGTTGAGCAAATAAATAGCGAAGGTGTTATAAGGGATTGGTAAAATGAAACTAAATTCTTATTTTGAATCAGATGATAAAAACTTTAATATTTATCAAGGTAATTGTATTGATATTATGTCGCATTTTCAGGACAATTCCATAGATATGATATTTGCCGATCCGCCCTATTTTTTATCCAATGATGGATTAACTTTTAAAAATGGCATTATCCAATCGGTTAATAAAGGCGAATGGGATAAAAATGACAATGAAGCTAGTATTTATAATTTTAATCATGAATGGATAGCACAAGCCAGACGATTATTAAAAGATAATGGAACTATTTGGGTAAGTGGCACACACCATAATATTTTTACTGTTGGTCAAGTATTAAAAGAGAATAATTTTAAAATATTAAATATGATAACTTGGGAAAAACCCAATCCACCGCCCAATTTTTCTTGCCGTTATTTTACTTATTCAAGTGAATGGATAATTTGGGCAAGAAAACATTCTAAGACACCACATTATTTTAACTATGATTTGATGAAAAAACTAAATGGCGATAAACAACAAAAAGACATATGGCGATTGCCTGCGGTGGGTTCTTGGGAGAAAATGCAAGGTAAACACCCTACTCAAAAACCACTCGGTCTTTTGTCTCGTATTATATTATCATCTACCCAAAAAGGCGATTTGATTTTAGATCCATTTTCAGGTTCTGGCACAACAGGCATTGCGTCAATATTGCTTGATAGGAAATATATTGGCATTGAACAAGAATTGAGATTTTTGAAATTATCCAAAAGGCGTTACCAAGCAATGACACTTGAATCAAAATATGAATTTAAACAAAAAATCCGTGAGCAAATCAGTGTGATTTAACCGCAAAAGAAAAAGCCATAGAAATGGCAATCAATGAGAATTATGGTGTACGTTGATACGAATATTTTTTACGTTATGTACGTCAATAATTTAGCAGATTAACCCCCAACAAGCCCCCTTGCCACCCTAAACACCCCACAATGCCCCTCCACCACCGTATCCACATCGTCCGAATAGCCCCCGCCCATGACGACAGCGACAGGTATGCCGTAGCGGTGGGCGACACTTAGCACCATTTCATCACGCTCATGACAGCCCTGCATGGACAGCGACAGCTTACCGAGCTTATCGGTAGCAAGCACGTCCACACCCGCCTGATAAAAGATAAAATCAGGACAAAACTCATGAATTAGCCTAGGCAACGTACCCGCAAGCACGCTCAAATACTCATCATCGCCCGTGCCGTCATCAAGCTCTATGTCTAGGTCGGACGGCGGTTTGATAAAGGGATAGTTCTTTTTGCCGTGCATACTAAACACAAAAACACGGGGGTTATGTGCCATGATAGACGCATTGCCATTACCCTGATGTACGTCCAAATCCACGCTCAAAATGCGTTTGGCTTGCCCCCGTGCCAACAGTAGATTGCTCGCCACGCACACATCATTAAACACACAAAAGCCCTCGCCATGCCCTGCAAATCCATGATGTGTTCCTCCTGATGTGGACAGCGATATGCCGTATTCTTTGGCATATAAGGCACATTCATAGGTGGCGTGCGTGATGTAGCGTTCTCGTTTGACAAGTTCTGCGGACATGGGCAGTCCGATTTTGCGGATTTCTTTGTCCGTTAGCGTGCCTGTTTTTAATTTGTGCCAATAATCAGCGGTGTGGGTGGTTAGGATTTCTTGCTCGGAGAGCAGTTGGGGGTGGAACAGATTGTCAGGCGTGATAACGCCTTCTTGAAGCAGTTTTTGGGGAATTAGGTCGTATTTTGCCATAGGAAAGCGGTGGGACGCTGGCACACTACGGCAAAATAGGGGCGAATGGGCGATTTTTAGCATGGCTTATTGGGCGGTGTGGGTGGGCAGAAAAAATGTCCGCTTTTCATCGTCCACAACCGCCTTTATCTCATCGCCCACGTCCACATAATCCCCTGCAAACTGGCTTGGCTCATCGTCCGCCAGCACAAGCGTCATGATACCCCGAGCCACTTCGGTAAGCCCTGCCAGAGCTTGTAGATAACAGCCGAGCAATTTGTCGGTTAAAGGATTAAATTCCACGTCAAAGGCAATCTTGGCACGCACTTCGCCGTCTGTGGGGTCAAACTCAATCCCGCCAAAGCTCACGTTCATGTTCATCTTGGCAATCTCCATGAGCATGGCGGTATAATGACTCACAGGCACGCTGTCGTCTAATATGCCAAATGCCGAGACAAGCTGATTGTCTTCGTTGATACGAAACACACACGTCCAGTCGTTCTCACGGTCGGTAAAGCCCATGATAAGATGATGTGTGTGTCCGCCGTCATCGGGTGGGCGGTGGTCGTATTTCCAGTCTTGTTTGTCAAGCCACGCCATGATATCGCAGGTTATGGGGTGCGATGTGGGCTTGGCGGTGGGGGCGGTTAGGATTTGTTTGGGTTTGGCGGTTTTTGGGGTATCTGCCCCCTTGTCCGCTACGTTATCCGCTGTCGTGTCCGCTTTTGTGTCGGGTTTGGGTTTTTTAAATAGACTTTTGATTTTTTTAAACATAAGATTGCCTTGATTGTATTTTAAGAAGTTGTATACCTAACGAGCTTGATAATTACCACGCCCCTACATCCACACATCATTGCGTCTGTAATAATTTTAAAATTTCTTGGACGTATTTCAAGAATTAGCATAACAAAAAATAAGGGAATTAAAAAGCATTATTTGGGGTTTTTGGGGATTTTTCAATTTATCTTTAATTATTAAAATCTTTTGGGTGTGGTGGGTCAATCACGGTTTTGCGTAATTTATGGGATAAATTTAAAAATGTGTTTTTATTAAATGGCTAAATTTTAAAATTTGCCAAATCCGCCACATAACATTCAAATTTCCCCCAAAATTTGCTATGATAACACTTTATAATCAAGAACAGCCCCATGACCCATTCAGTAATCCTACAACTACACCAAGTCGCCATTGGACGGGGCGATTTTATCTTGTGCGATGATGTCAATCTCACCCTACACGCAGGCGATGTGTGTCATCTGGTCGGCGAAAACGGACTGGGCAAGACCACCCTACTCAACCAAATCGCAGGACTACTGCCCACCACGCATGGCACGATAAGCAAATCCCCACTGGTGTACGTCTCTCATCAGCTTGGTATTAGCCCTGCCTTGACAGTTAGCCAAAATTTACGGTTTTTGTTTTCGCTGTATGACGTACAAGCGGATAATGACACCATTGATACCGCCCTAGACATGGTCGGGCTATATGGTTTGGGCGATACGTCCAGCATTCAGCTATCGGCAGGACAAAAAAGACGAATCGGACTGGCACGATTATTCATCATGACCCCCACCCACGCCCCCTTATGGCTCCTTGATGAGCCTTTGACCGCCCTAGATGTGGCAATGGTTGCCAAATTAGAAAAACGCATGGGTGAGTTTGCAGACATGGGCGGAGCAATCCTTGCCACGAGCCACCAAGCCATGCAAGGGGCAAACCGTGTGCTAGACTTAGCGGAGTTCGCCCTATGAAAGCTCTACTACAACGAGAATGGCAAATCAAACGTCAAGGGGCGGTGCAGTGGCTGTATCCGTTGGTGCTATTTTTGCTCATCATCACGCTGTTTCCGCTTGCTATCGGGGCAGAGCCTGCCACGCTGTTACGCTTGGCAAGTTCGGCGGTGTGGATAGCGGTGCTGTTGTCGCTCGTTATGGGTATCGAAGAGCTGTTTCGCCCTGATTTTGATAATGGCACGCTTGCCGAGCTTGTCGTCTCAAATGCTCCGCTTGCCACATGGGTCGCTGTGCGGTTGGCGGTGCATTGGCTGTTTAGTGCAGGCTTTGTGGCGGTGTTATCATTTCTGGCGATACCTTTATTTGGCTTGCCTGTGGGCGACACGCTCATGCTGGCGGTGTCTATCATGGTCGGCTCACCCATGCTTCTTATGCTGTCTGCCATCGCAAGCTCGCTCACACTCACCCTAAAAAATGGGGCGGTACTCGTGCCACTCATCGCCCTACCCATGCAACTGCCTGTGCTGATTTTTGCCACAGGGGCGGTCGATTTGCACGCCACAGGGCTAAATGGTTTGCCCATTCTTGCCATGCTCGGGGCAGGCAGTATCTTGGCGGTGATGATAACGCCGTTTGTCATTGCAGGGATTTTAAAAATGGCGTGGGCGGATTGATTGGGGTTTTTGTTTTACAATCATTTAAATTCAAAATACACCACCAAAGGGCATGGAAAGCACGCCCCTACAAAGGTATTTTTTAAGATTTGGGGGTCGGTTCAGACTTACCCCATTTTTATTACCCCCATTTTTATTACCCCATTTTTATAACTTCACTTTTATAACAACGGACTAAACAGTCTCACCGCCCCGTCTAGCAATTTTAAATGCCACTTTCTGGCTTGCCACTCATCAAAAGACAGCTCATCAGAACCTTTTAAATAATCCTGCTGTAACTCATCAATCTCATCAATCAGCCCGTAGCTCTCATTACCCCGATAAATGGCAAGGGTTACTTCCATGTTAAGATAAAAACTTCTCATGTCCATATTGACCGTGCCAAACAGGGCGTATTCTTTATCAATGCTAATGATTTTGCTGTGTAGCAGACCATTTTTATAAAGTGCCAAACGAACCCCTGCCTTTAACAATGGCTCAAAATAGGCTTGGGACGCATATTTGACCAGCTTAGAATCATTGACTTTGGGCATGATGATACACACGTCCACGCCACGGCGTTTGGCACTTAGTAGGGCAAGCATTAACGGTTCATCAGGCACAAAATAGGGCGTGGTAATGACAATCTCACGTTTGGCATGATATAGAGCCGTAACAATGGTCTCATACACCAAATGCCCTGCCAGTTGTGGGGCGGACGGTAACAGTTGTAATTGGACGTTGTGGGTTATGGGGTAGGATTTTTGTGTGGGTGTGGGCGTGGTTAACAGCGTGGCGGTGCGATTGGTGAGTTTGTTGCGGTAGTCGTTGATGATGTTTTTTAAAAAATACACGTTGTCATCGGTCTCGGCACCCATATCAGTCGTGATGACCGCCCCCATGGCTTTGACCACGCCCAAATCCTGCGTATGCACTACCCTTAGCATGACATCAATCCACTGCCCGACATCACTGTCTTGCTTAAAAAACTTAGGGTCTGCCAAATTAAAACTGCCCGTATAGCCGACATGCTCATCGATACACACCAGTTTGCGGTGATTGCGAACATCGGCACGAGCCACCAACGATTTGAACAGTCCCACAGGAAACAGCTCTTCGACACGCACGCCTGCCGATGTCAAGGTGCGATAACGTTCATGGACAAAAAACTTGGCACTGCCCACGCTATCTGCCAACAGCACGCACGACACGCCACGCTCACAAGCACGCTCCAAGGCGTCAAATACGTCCAGCACTTGCCCTTTGGGGTGGACAATATAAAACTCAAGCAACACCGACTCTTGGGCGTTATCAATGTCATCGATGAGTGCGTCAAACACCTGCTCCGCCCCCGACAGCAAAGTTACACTGTGATTGCCCTGCACGCCAAAGCCTGTCTCACGCTCGCCCCTATCTGCCAAGGCTCGCCATTTGTCGTGGGTGATGATGTCTTTATCACTGCCCAGATTGATGTTTTGGTGGCTTGCCAAGTCAATGAGCATGGTCTCAATCATGTCAATGCGGTGCTGATAGCGTTTACTGATGAAAATCTGCCCAAAAATCAGATACAGCACCACCCCCAAATACGGCATGAGTGCCAGCACCGCAATCCACGCAATCGCCACGCCATAGTTCTTTTGATGTATCAAGATATTGGCAATGAACACCAATATGATGATAAAGTGCAAAACGGCTAACAGCTCAAACAGCCAGTGGTTAGAATCTATCATGCAAGCTATCTTAATGGTAAAAGAAACATGGGCGTGGCAGGGCGGTCATGACTCTACCGCCAAACTCTCCATGCTCCATCGTGGCACGCACGCCACCGCCAAATCGTCCGCCTGCCCCATGCTAAGACGGCAATATCCTGCATAGGCTATCATCGCTCCGTTGTCGGTGCATAGGTGCAAGGGGGCATAATGCACGCTCGCCCCCATTTTGGCAAGGGCGGTCTCCAAATGCGTGCGTAGGCTCGCATTGGCAGACACACCCCCTGCGATGACCAGTTGTTTTAGCCCTGTTTGTTTTAGGGCTTTGGTGCATTTTTTGACCAGCGTATCCACCACCGCATACTGAAAACTTGCCGAGATGTCCGCCCGCACCACAGGGTCGGTGTCGCTCCCTTTGGTGTCCTTAATCAGATTATGCACGGCTGTTTTCATGCCACTAAAACTAAAATCCAGCCCCTTACCCATCATTGGGCGTGGCAAGTCATAGGCGTGGGGATTACCCCCTTTGGCAAGTCGCTCCACATTCGGCCCACCGGGGTAAGGCAGACCGAGCATTTTGGCGGTTTTATCAAAACACTCGCCCACCGCATCATCAATACTCTCGCCCAATATCTCATACCGCCCCACGCCGTCTGCTCGCACCAGCATGGTATGACCGCCCGAGACGAGCAGACAAACAAAGGGGAAATTGACCCCTTTATCATTTTCTATCATCGGAGCAAGCAGGTGCCCTTCCATGTGGTGAACGCCAATGGCAGGCACACCAAGCCCATAGGCAAGCGTCCGCCCAAATAACGCCCCTGTCATGAGTGCCCCAATCAAGCCGGGTCCTTTGGTGTAGGCGACCGCATCAATGTCGGATTTGGCGATATTTGCCTTATCTAGGAGTTCGTTAAACAGTGGTACCAGTTTACGAATGTGGTCTCTACTGGCAAGCTCAGGCACGACCCCACCATAAGTGGCGTGTAGCTCAATCTGGCTATACAGCACCTGTGCCAGCACCCCACCTTGACCGCCGTTTAGCTCGCTATCATAAATGGCAAGCCCTGTCTCATCGCAGGACGTTTCTAAACCTAATACTTTCATGATTTGTTTTCCAAAAATTTGGGGTATTATAGCATTTTTTAGATGATTGGCATTTGGATAAAGATTTTTGATTTTTAATATGTTAAATTTTATTTTATAAATCATTGATAAGATTAAAATTATTTAAAAATCACAATCCGCCCCTACCAATTACCCATCCTTTATTATAAACTAAATACCCTTTTATCATTTAAAAAGACAAACCATGCCAACCACTCCCAAATCCCCCCTTATCATCGGCTTAACAGGCGGTATCGGTAGCGGAAAAACTGCCGTGAGCGACCATTTTGCCACGCTCGGCATAGACGTGATAGATGCTGACGTGATTAGCCATGCCATCACCGCCAAAGGCTCGCCTGTGTTAGATGAGCTTGCCCACGCCTTTGGGGCGGATATTCTCACGGACGGCGTGCTTGACCGCACTTACCTGCGTGAGCTTGTCTTTGCTGACCCCGCCAAACTTGCCACGCTAAACGCCATTACCCACCCTGCCATACGCACCCAAATCAAGCACGAGCTTGACCACGCCAGTAGCCCCTACGCCATATTGTCCGCCCCGCTTTTATTAGAGAGCATCAAAGACGATGATAAAGGCTTGACTGCTTTTTGTGATAGGATTTTGATCGTGGACGTGCCGATAGAGCTGCAAATACAGCGAGCCAGCAGACGAGACGGACAGAGCGATAAGGACATTTTGGCAATCATTGACAAGCAAATCCGCCGAGATATACGCCTATCTTATGCCGATGACGTGATAGATAATACAGGCAGTTTGGATAATTTATACCGCCAAATCAATGCATTACATAAAAAATATCTGGCCATGGCAAATGATTTGGCAAAAGATAAATGATTTAAAAAGCACCTTGTAAGCAAATGCTTACACGCATTGATGACATTGGCGTATTTTCTTAGGGGCTAGATTTTGGCATAATACACCCATCAGCAAGGATATGGCAAATGGATAAGCCAACATGGAAGACCGCTGATATTATGGAAGCCCTTATGGATAACGCAAGTAGCAAAACCCCTATGAAACCACAAACTCCCCCAAGTTTGTGGTTTTGTTTTTTAGCCATTTTATAATCATAAATACGGTTAAAAAGCAAGGTGCATACCACGCACCTTCCAAATAAAAAATCATATTGGTACATGATATACACCCCACCACCAAACAAAAGTTGACAGCTCAGCGACTACCCAAATACAGCCCCACCATCGCCACGAGATACAACAGTCCTACATACGCCAACACATTGACCCACACAGGTTGGGGCGAGCATTTATGCCGTAAACCCCAATTTAACCACGCAAACACAGGGGCGAACAAAAACGACAAAGTCATGGCAAAGGCAATCATCTTACCCACCATGCCCCCAAACAGCCCAATGACCACCCCTGCCATCAACAGCGAGCCTAATGTCCAGTAACGAAGGTGTTTTTGTTGGGTGTTGTCATCAAGCGGTCGGTTTTGTAAAATCGCCACCGCCTGCTGATTGCCCCGTGAATAGCCGTCCACCGCCACGATTGTCGTACCATAGATACACACAAACGCCACAAAGAGCATGGGCAGACGTGTCCACTCGCCAATGGCGTGGGCGTACATACCCACGAACTCACCGACAAATTTACCGCCTTGCAACGGCTCGCCATCGCCTATCGCCACCATCGCCCCCAACGCCATAAACATAAGTGCCAGCACCACACTCACGGCATAGCTGACATTAAAATCACGGCGATAGCGGTGCTTATAGTCGGGGTTGATTTTGTTTTTTTCGGCAATCCACAGCGAGCTTGACACACTAAGCTCCATCGGAGCAGGCATCCAGCCCATCAGTGCCACCAAAAACGGCACGGCACTCCACACCCATGGGGACGGGGGCGACACAGGGGCAGACGGTGTGGGATTTGCCATGACCATGACAAGGGCGACCAGCGTGATGACACTTAGGGCAAGCATGATAAATTTGGAGATGTGGTCAAGTTTTTGGTATTGTTTGCCAAAGATGAGCCACACAAAACTTATCATGATAATCGCATTTAACATTGGCAACGGCACGCCCTGTCCCATCATCATGCCAAGCAGTACCGCCGACAGTAGCGTACCCCCTGCGACATTGACGACTGTGGCGAACATATTAAACACCAAAAACAGCATGAGATAGCCACGCCCACGCTCGGCATAGCCTGCCAGTAGCGTTTTGTCGTTTTGGTTGGCATAGTCAAAGGCAAGGCGAAAAAAGGGATATTTTAAGGCATTGACCAGCACAATCAGCCCTGCCAATTGCCAGCCATAATACACGCCTGCTTGTGTGGACGCAATAATGTGCGAACCGCCCACACAGGACGACGCCATGATGATACCAGGTCCATACTGGCTAAAAAATGCGGATTTGGGCGGTGTGGATAAAGTAGTGAGTTTGGTTGTCATGATAAACCCCGATAAATAAAGGGCAACCCATGACCGTCCACACCAAAAACTACCCTGATGATGACCACCAAGGATAAAGACAATAAGAATGACACGATTAGTTTCCTACGCCAGTATTAACTGTATCAGGTTCACGGGTATTTCTCAGCCGTCATGGACAGCACCCCGACTAATGGAGCGGTTATTGTATAAAATTTCACCCAGCTTGACAATATCATTTTGCCAATTTTTAGCATAAAAAAACACCTTGATAGCCATCAAGGTGTTTATCATTCATGCCGTCATATTAGGCAGGGATACGCAACACTTGACCCACATAGATTTTGTCAGGGTGAGATAGTAGCGGTTGGTTCGCTTCAAAGATTTTGTTGTACTCGTTGGCATTGCCGTACATTTCTTTGGCGATTTTAGATAAGGTATCGCCTGATTTGACGGTATAAAAACGAGACTCAGGCTCTGGGGTTGCCACAGTTAATTGGTCGTCCACTTGGGCGACGTGCTGAACGTTACCGGCAGCAAGCACCGCTTTTTCACGGTCGGCTTGCGATGCGGCCATACCTGACAGGACAACCGTATCAGTATTACCATTATAGTTGACCTTTAAGCCAGTGATATTAGCATTAGCTTGCACACGAGCCAACAGCAAATTGGCAATCTCTTGGGCGCTAGGCTCAGCAGGAGCTGATGTTGTTGGTGTAGGGGTTGTTGGGGCTGATTGCTCTTTTTTATTGCGGTTAAATACTTTATCGCCGATGTCTTTGGCAAAACTAAAAATACCCATGATGGCTCCTTATTTGGATTTGATAGAAAGTGTGTTGACGTTTAGCATGGTTTGTCTAGCAACCATCCTTAAACTCCCTGCTATCTTAGTATAAAATGATAAAAATTTGCACTGTATTTATGCGTAAAATTGTTATACTTATGTAGGGCATGCCTACCCTTTATAACACAATTTAATATTCAGAAATTTTATAGCAATAAAATGATGCTTTTGCATGAAAAATGGCTATCCGACCACTTAAATTTAAAAAATTAAGTAAAAAATCTTAAAAATTTACCCAGTTTAAGTGGTCGGATTGTTTTTCATCGTCAAAAACTTGCTTGATAGAATGACTATCAACCTGCGTTTTTTCCTTGAAAAACGGGCGATTCCCCTGCTTTTTTAAACAGGCATTTTTCATTACAAACATAAAAGGCAGGCGCGCCCTAATGACATAAAAAACCACTTTTTAAAACTAAAAAGTGGTGTGTGTTTGACTTCTGCCTGGCTTATACTTTGGCAGACACGTAGTCAATGGCTTTTTGAACAGTGGTCAGCTCAGCTGAATCTTCGTCGGGAATGGTAATACCAAACTCATTTTCAAACGCCATCACAAGCTCCACTAGGTCAAGAGAGTCTGCACCTAGGTCGTCCATGAAAGACGCTGCATTGTTAATCTCGTCAGCATTTAGGCTAAGTTGCTCAGCAACGGCTGCTTTTACTTTGGCTTCGATATCGCTCATAAGAGTATCCTTTTTAACATGGGAATTTAAGAAAATCAGCACCAATGATTTGATGACTGAAAACTTGTGTATGATAAAACATTTTTGTCATTTGTGCAAGTGCTATTAGTACGCTCGTTCACAAATTTACATAAAATCGTGACGTACACGTGACAAATCACATGTACATGCCACCATTGACCGCCAGCACTTCGCCAGTGATGTAGCTTGCCCCATCACTTGCCAAAAACGACACCGCCGCGGCAATCTCCTCAGGCTGAGCCATACGCCCAAGCGGTACAGCGTCCAACATGGAGTTTACCAAACGCTCGTCTAGCTCTTCGGTCATGTCTGTCTCTACAAAGCCAGGAGCGACACAGTTTACCGTTACGCCACGAGAGCCAATCTCACGAGCCAACGCACGGGTAAAGCCCTCCACGCCTGCCTTGGACGCGGCATAGTTGGTCTGACCTGCATTACCCATCTGCCCGACCACGGATGTGACGTTAATGATACGTCCAGAGCGGGCTTTCATCATGCCACGCACCGCACGGCGACTCATGCGATAGATGGCGGTCAAGTTGGTGTCAAGCACGCTCGCCCAGTCTTCATCTTTCATTCGCATGAGCAGACCATCTTTGGTAATGCCTGCGTTATTGACCAGTACATTGACCGAACCATACACACTATCAATCTCTTCAAAGAGCTTATCAATCGCCGCATCATCACAGACATCAAGCACACGCCCGATACCGCCCGACTCAGACAGATACTCTTCTATCGCTTCTGCCCCACGCTCGCTGGTGGCGGTGCCAATGACAAAATGCCCTTCGCTGGCAAACTGCTCGGCAATGGCACGTCCGATACCACGGCTCGCCCCTGTGACTAGGATAATCTTACGACTCATCTAATTGCTCCAATTTTTCTAAACGTGCTAATTTGTCCGTCGGCAAAGCGACAATCGGTGTCTCTTGGCGTTTGGCAAGGTTGGATAGGACATTGCCCGGCCCGCATTCAATCACAACATCGATTTGTTTATCGGCAAGTTTTTGCATGGTTTGTGACCACAACACCGGCATGGATAACTGTTCGGTCAAGGCGGTCTTGATGTCGTTGGCATGCTTATGCACTTGGGCATGACGGTTTTGGATGACGGGGATTTGGGCGGTGGCAAATTCGGTCTCATCCAAAAGTTTTGCCAATGCATCACTGGCAGGGTTCATCAGCTCACAGTGCGATGGCACAGAGACTTTGAGTGGCACCGCCTTTTTGCCCAGTGCTTCTACCGCTGACAGCACATGGCTCACACCCACTTGTGTGCCTGCAATCACCACTTGACCAGGGCTATTAAAGTTGGCAGGACCTACAATGCCTGCGTTTTCGGTAGCATCTTCGCACAGACTGGCGACCTGCTCATCATCTAATCCTAGCACCGCCGCCATCTGCGTATCTATCCCTGCCACCGCCCTTGTCATGAGCTTACCACGCTCATGCACAAGCTTGACCGCATCTGTCAGGCTAAGCACGCCACTTGCCACCAATGCCGAGTACTCACCGAGCGAATGCCCTGCCAAACACAGCGGTGTTATTCCCTGTGCTGACAGTTTGTCTTTGACAATCTGCCAAATCGCCACGCTCGCCGTAAGCAGAGCAGGCTGAGTAAATTCGGTCTTGTTTAGGCGACTCTCATCATGGGTTATCTCCCACAAATCCACGCCCAACGCACCACTTGCTTCGTCAAACGTAGTCTTTACCACACTAAAATGCTCGGCAAGCTCATCCATCATGCCAATGGTCTGCGAGCCTTGACCGGGGAAAATCACTGCCACACGTTTTGTTGTCATGTTACACCATTTACACCATTTTTTATCAAACATTCATCAGGCTGATGAACCAAACATTTTACCTTGACTTCCTCCCCGCCCTAAGTGCGGGGATTCCTTCTACAAGACGGTGAAGCCCCACCGCAAGCCTAAGATAGTGGCAACCGCCCGTACGACACACCGTACATCTTAGGTTCTTATTTTAAGCTAATCCTACTGTTAGGATTGTCATAGACACAAATTAGCTTAAGTGTGTGTTTAAAAACGTCTTACCAGTTAAGTTACTGCGTACTCGCAATTTAGTCTTAACTTAACTGTGGAATGTAAGACATTGAATATAGTGAGATGAGTATAGCAAAACTTATCGCATTTAACAATTGTCTTATATCCACCGCCCAAAGTCGCAGGTTTACGGCAACGGAGGATAATTTAAAGAGATTTTAAATAAAAAGCCAAGCTCATGGGTCATGAAACTTGGCCAGATTCGGTATTTACAAGGTAAATCCAAACAAATTAGCTTTCGGCGGCTACTTTAAATAGCTGACGACCACGGTAAAAACCGTCTTTGGTCGCATGGTGACGAATGTGTTTTTCGCCAGTGGTAGAATCAATGCTTAGAGTAGCAACGCTGATACGGTCGTGAGAACGACGCATATCACGGCGTGAACGGCTTTTGCGGTTTTGTTGAACTGCCATGATAGCTCCTAAAATAAAGTACGGCAAATGACTGCCAAATTTAAATGAAAGTGGGTATCTGTGGCGGTAGCATCATTTTCGCCTAATCAAATGGGTGCAGATACATTAAACGCCCTATTATACCAAAAATTTGACATTTTAAAAGCCCATTTTTGCAAAATTTACAAAATATTGGCTTAACCCGACAGCTTGCCCTTTAACTGCCCCAACACAGCAAAGGGATTCTCGGCAGGTTCATCCGCCACGTCGCCCACGCTGTCTGTATGCATATCACAATCATCATGGCGTGGCGAGAGCGGAATGGCAAGCAACAACTCATCTTCTAGCATGTCCGCCACAGGAATCATTTTTTTATCATCAAGACAAACCTCATCTAACAGGACATAATCTGCCGTCTCATCTAGGGCATTTAGGTAGCCAATTTTATTTTCGCTGTCTAAGATTGCCATGCGGTAATTGCCCGAGACATCCACAGGCATGGGGTCAAGACAGCGTTGGCACGCCACGGACAGCGTCGCTTTGACATCATAGGTTAGCCACAGGATTTTGTCTTGTCGGGCGAGCGTCAAGGCAACGCTTAGCAAATCACCACTAGCGATAACCTGCCCTGCTAGGCGTGGCAAGGCAGTCATAGGAACATCGCCCTGCCATGTAAAGCCGATGTCTGCCCATTTGTCAAAGGCGATGTTTTGGGGCAGTGTGCCTGATTGGTTCATGGGTGCGGTCATCTTGTCTTCATCATAAAAATTTGGCTTATTATTTCATAAAACCTGCCAAAATTCACGCAAAATTTGTGGGGCGTGGTATAATTTTTGTTTTTAGATTCAGATAAACCCCATGAGCACCACTGATTTTAGCAAGCTGGGTCTGCACGCCCAAACATCACTTTGGCAAGCCTTTTATGATGACAAAACCATACAGGCGTGCGTGGCAGACGTGTGCCGTTTTGATGAGACATATCGCACGCTAAAACGGACGTGGCAAACCCTAAGCGATGATGAGCATGAACAGACCGACTGGCTCATCGCCCTATTTAACCATCTCTACCAGCACAGTGCCATGCCGACCCTGCTCGTGCGTGGCGAGAGCGAACCTGAATACTTTGCCAGCAAAGACGGCATGCCTGCCCGCATTGAGTTCGCTCATGGGTTCTTCCAAAGTGCGTTGCATGAGATAAGTCATTGGTGCGTGGCAGGGGCAACACGCAGGGGACTTGATGATTTTGGCTATTGGTACTGCCCTGACGGGCGAGATGAGATGACCCAACGCCAGTTTGAGAAGGTAGAAATCAAACCCCAAGCCATCGAATGCCTGCTGTCATTGGCGTTGGGGCGGTATTTTTATGTCTCAGCGGACAACCTAAATGCCGATTTTGACACATCAAACAGCACCTTTGCCACAGACGTGTACGCCCAAGCTCATGCCTATTTGCAAAATCCACACGCACCGTCTCACCCTTTATCCAAAGATGCCAAACGCCTGATTTGGGTGTGTTTAGACATGAATATGGCAAGGCAGGGGGTGATTTGTAAATATCATTTATCCCACAAATCCATCTAACACATTATCAGTTTATAAGGACAATCCATGAAAACACTCTACATCCACCCTGACAACCCCCAACCCCGTCTGATAGACGAAACGGCAACTGCCTTATCATCGGGCAAAGTCATCATCATACCGACCGAGTGTGGCTACCGTTTCGCCTTTGGGATGAGTGCCAAAGACGCCTTTGAACGCTTGGTGCGTGTGGGGTCGGATGAGTCTGATTTGCTGTTGGTGTGTCAAAACATCAGTCAGCTGTCGGATGTGGCGGTCGTGGCAAATGACGCTTTTCGCACCCTAAAAAGCGACTTTACACCCCAGCACGCCTTTATCTTGGAGCCAACCAAAGCGGTCAATAAAAAAATCATCAGCAAAAAATCACTTCGCTTTACCACATCTGCCACGCCCGTGATGACGGCATTGTTAGAACAAATTGGCGAGCCGTTTTTTATCGCCCCACTCGTCTATCAAGGCGAGCCTGTCAGCGAGCATTATGACATCACGGACAAATTAGACTCACAAGCAGACATCTTTGTGGATGTGGGCGTGATTGATGATGTTGAGATAAGCGTGGTTGATTTGACGGGTTAGGATTTGTTTTTATTGGTAGATTTTTAAAACCCAAATACCAATTTTAAAAAACAAAAAAGGTGCAAATCGCACCTTTTTATCCGTCTTGCCTGTTATTTACGGTCAGGCAAATTGATGTTCATTTCAAGCACATCAAGGCTCTCTTCATGACGCTGTTTGATATTAACATCGTCAATCTGTACGCCACTGATGAATTTATTAACCACCGCCAAAATCTCACGCTTCATCTCATCCACACGCTCAGGGGTTAGGCGAGTGTTTAGGCGGTCGTGGCTTGCGACGATGACTTTTAGGCGGTCTTTGGCGATAGACGCACTGGTTGGCTCATCGCCCCCACCAAATAACGTACTCCAAAATCCTTTTTTCATATCAGCCCCCGAACAACTTAGCAAAGAAACCTTTCTTTTTGACATCAATGTGACGCAAAGGACGGTTTTCACCCAAGAATCGTGCCACGATGTCATCATAGCATTGACCTGCTGCCGAGTCTTTAAAATAAATGACAGGCTGACCGTGGTTTGACGCTTCTAGCACAGCATTCGACTCTGGAATGACGCCGATGAGTGGCACTTTTAGAATGTCATTGGCAATGTCATCAATGTCCATCATCTCACCGTGAGCGGCACGCTCTGGGTTGTAGCGAGTAATGATGAGATGTTCTTTGACGCTACCTCCTTCTTCGACACGTTTGGTGCGAGACTGCAAGATACCAATGATACGGTCAGAATCTCGCACGCTCGATACTTCTGGGTTGGTGACAATCAAAGCTTCATCGGCGTGATACATGGCAAGCTGTGCCCCACGCTCAATCCCTGCTGGACTGTCGCAGATGATGTAGTCAAAGCCCAGCTCATCAGACAGCTCTTTCATGACCGCTGCCACGCCTTCATCGGTTAAGGCGTCTTTATCACGGGTTTGCGAGGCAGGTAAGATGTACAGATTTTCCTGCTGTTTGTCTTTGACCAGTGCTTGTGAGAGCTTGGCATTACCACTGATGACATCCACAAAGTCATAGACAATGCGGTTCTCACAGCCCATGATAAGGTCAAGGTTACGCAAACCCACGTCAAAGTCGATGATGACCGTCTTATAACCACGCTCTGCAAGACCCGCCCCAAAAGACGCACTGGTGGTGGTCTTACCCACACCGCCTTTACCTGATGTTACTACGATGATTTTTGCCACAGGGCAACTCCTTATAATTTGGTATTACTACATTTATCAATTTAGCAATTTAAAAAATACTTTGTGCTCAACTGTCTTTTTTATCATTGCTGTTATTTTTACCCTATTCATCAATGATTTACTACCAGTTAAGATTTAGAAAAAATTTATCTATTTTACCATAATTTTAGGGCATGTTGAACTTTTGTATTTGCAATGAAAATCACGAAAAATCGCACGTTTTTCAAGGAAAAAGTGAAGTTTGATAGTCGTTCTATCAAACAAGCTTTTGACGATGAAAAACAATCCGACCACTTAATCGTGTAAATTTTAAGAGTTTTAACTTAATTTTTTAAATTAAGTGGTCGGATAGCCATTTTTCATGCAAAGACACCATTTTATTTCTATAAAATTTCTAAATTTTAAATTGTGTTATAAAGGTTCAACATGCCCTGAACAATGATAAACCAAACCCATCACGCCATGAGCGTAAAGATAAGCCCCTTATCTTCATCATAGCTGACTTGCACCGCCTTATCTATCATCTCAAGCGGAATGGCGTCGCTTAGGCAGTAGGTGCCTGCCACCGAGATCAACGTGGGGTTGAACTTTTGGCAAAAAATACGAGCGTGTTTGTCGCCTGTCGCCCCAGCAACCAGTCGCCCTTGTCCATGCCCATAAATGTGCAAACTGTTATCGGTAATGGCCTCTGCACCATTGTTTACCCCACCGATGATGATTAAATCGCCACCTAAGTGTTGTAAACTCTGACCTGAACGAAGCATTTGACCATGCACTCTACTGGTTACACCTTGCTCTTGCTGGGGGATGGTTTGGGGTGTAGGCCGATTGCTAAACTCGCCTGCTTGCTCTGATGATTTTAGTTGTGATGATTGAGATTGTGATGATGGGGCATTATTATCCACACTACTTGTTTTTGACGTTGGGGCAAAATGTGAGTCAACTGGCAAAATGCGTTCCATACGTTTACCATCAGCAGGAAAGCTCGCCAATCGTAGGGCATTTGCCTGCTCGCTTAATACACCATCAACCACGCCTATCGGCTGTACGCCCATCTGCCACAACATCTCAACCAATGCCGACAAATCAAGCTTACACTCACTGTCTAGCACCACAGGCACGGACGTGTTGTCTTTTAATAGAACACTTAGTTCATCTTGAATGGCGGTCAGGTCGTCAGTGTGCAGTTTTAGACGGCTAAAACTGAGCATTTTGCCAAATAAAGTAATCGGTTTCATAACATCATCACCTAAAATTTTGCCAATTTTACCATTTTTTTGGTGTTTTGGGGCAAAATCATCGCCTTTGGGTGGCGATTTTGGCATTTTTGGTGATGAGTGGCGTGGTTTTATTTGGTGACATAACAACCCGTTTTATAAATGTAACTGCTCTTTGTGTTTCCACTGCTGGACTTTGACTTGCTTTTCAAAGGCATTTAGAGCGTCATCAATCACCCCACTCACGAGCTTTTGTAGTTGTGGGTGTGTGGTATCAATGCCTGCCACCCCTTTGGCGACATTGACCATCAGGGCGTCTAGGGTTTTTTCATCAAACAAATGCTCATTGAGCGCCATGGTAACATTCTCACCAATATGACGACCCACACTCGTAATCTGCGACTCTATCATGCCCCCTGCGATGGGAATGAGTTTAAGATAACGTCTTAGCTCAGGCGTGTCAAGCAGTGCCTGCTCAACGGACGTGCCGATGTCATGCGAGAGCTGTTGCCCTGTCTGTGCCAAAAACGCCTGCTGTAACTTCGGGGCAAGCTCACGGCGAAGCAAATCAAGCATCACACTCTCAAACTCGGCACGGTTACGGTCAATGGTCGCCTGAATCAGCGTGCCATGTGTCTTGGACTGTGCCATCTGCTCACGAAAGTTATCAATGGCGGTCAAAATCACTCGGTCAGAGAGTTCCTCTAAGATGACATGATAATAAAACTGGGCAGATGTTATCCACTTTTTAGGAATGACCATCACGCCTGTGTCATGCAAGCGTTTGATGATAATCCCTGCTCGCAGCAGTCTTAACGCACGAAGTATGGGAAAACATGCCAGCACTTCATACCAATGCACAAAGGGAAAAAAGAACCAGCGATAATAAGTGCGACGCTTGATGGCAAGTAGCCACCGCACCAACAGCTCACTCACCCAAAACAGCGTAAACATCCCCCCAATGGCGGATAAGCTCACATGATAAGTCGCTTGATAGGCACTGAGCATGCCACTAAATCCGCCCCACTCGGCAAGTTTGGTCACAAGTCCGCTCATCAAAATGTTATCGGCAAATATCAAACACAGGTCAATAACCAGCAGGATAAGCATGCCGACATCGTAGATGATTTTGGTGCGACTTTGCTTAGCGGTCGGCTCTCGCTCGTCTTTGTCCGTGCCAAAGAGCGGAATGACATCATCTGGCACATCAGAGGGTTGGGGGATTTCTAGGTCGGACAAATGGGGGGTGTGTTTGCTACTCATGGTGTTTTGCTATGATTAAACTTGTAAACATTGGGGTATTGTAAAACTTTTTGGGCAGTTTTAAAAGGTTTGGTTTTCTCATTATTTAGCCCCACTTTTATTTAGACCTACTCAAACTCACTCATCATTTGCCCAACTCGCTCATCTTTGGCAGTCCACACCTTATCCAAAAAGTCAAACAGCTCCGCCTTGACCGTCTCATCACTGTCGTATTTACCGTCTTTTAAATCGGTAAATAACCGCTCATCCATGTCCAGATGACGAATGTCCACCCCCAAACGGGTCATCTTACCTGCCCACAGCTCGCCATAGTCAGGCACACCATCAGGATAGACCACCGTCATGTCCAATATGCCGTCTATCTTATCACCCAAACTGGCAATGGCTAAGGCAAAACCTCCTGCTTTGGGCTTTAATAGGTGCTGATAAGGCGAGTTTTGGCGGGCGTGCTTGTCCTTACTAAACCGTGTGCCTTCTAGGTAGTTGAGCAGAACAAATGGCTTATCAGCGAGCAGTCCGCAGGCACGTCTGGCTTCTTCCAAATCCCGAGTGGCAAGGGCAGGGTTTTTGGCGATTTGTGCCTTGGAGTGGCGTTTCATCATCGGAAAGTCCAAAAAATAAAACGCCTGCCCCACGATAGGAATATAGAGCAGTTCATGCTTGGCAAAAAATCGGGTAATCGGCAACCGTGACTCGCTCACATACTGCACCACACTCGTGTCCACCCACGACTGATGATTGCACACGAGCAGATACCGTCCGTCTTTTTTTAGGTCATCAGGCACCGATATCCGCCAGTCACGCTCTGGCATGAGTGTATCTAGCAGGCGGTTGTTGGTGTTAATCCAGTGGTTGGCGATAGACAGCACCGCCTTGTCGCCCTGCTTTGAACCGAGCAATGTCTTGGCAAGCCCCGCCCCATATAACGGCACGCTGATTGCCACGCTGTTGGCGACCATCGTCCCAAGCCCCGTACCTAGGCGGAGTTTTTGGGCAAGTTTGGGGTGTTTGTCATGGATTTTTTGAAAAAAAGATGTGGTATTAGGGTTATTTTTATGCATATGAAAACCGCTTATTGGATAAATGTAACAATTTGTGTCAAAATCTACTCATCATCAACCCATCAGAAAAAATGCCATACCGCACCCCAATGTCGCCTGATAATGAGTGTATTACCATGCACTATTTTAGCAAATTTTTATCAAAATAATCAAAAACATCAAAAAATAATTAAATCTCTTTCCAAACTAAAAATAAACCCTTATAAGTATTGGGGTTGAAGTTTTTAAAAATCCATAAAAATCAGGGTTTGGAAAGAAGTCTATTAAAAAATAATTAAAAATTATCAAAGTTTTCAAAGGCTTTTTTAAAAAAATGACTTTGAAAACAAATAAGCCGATTTTACCATCATTATTATTTAAAATAGAGGCCCTGGTTCAAAAAGTATGCTACAAAGAAAACCGTTCGTGGCGAGCTTGGGAAACCTAATGGTTTTCCTACCCGCAGGCAGGCTCAGGGCGAACGGAAAACCTAGTTCAGCATACTTTTTAGACTACTACCAAAATAGTCAAAAATCATGGTAAAAACCGCCCATTTTGACAAATTTTGATACAATTTTACCAAAATTTTATGCATTTTCCTGTAAGAATTGCCCCTATTTTAGGGCGATTGTGCAAAATACCAGTCCATTTTTACAATTAAAATAACCGATTAACTACATACTTATAACAAATAAGAGAGTTTTTTACGGCATAATAGTCTCATCAAATGGTTTGGGCTTGGTTTAAATATGTTTAAACACCTGTTTAGATTTTAATATCTAAACACCCATATCAAAATCAAGTCCAAGCCACTTTGGGGATTTTAAATTTACCATCTCTCATAGGAGTATTTTATGAAAAAAATTCTTACCATCACCGCCGTTTCTGCAAGTATGATTTTGGCAGGTTGTGCCAGTACTGGCACAGGCATGAACGACACCACAAGACAAACGGGTCTTGGTGCGTTGGGCGGTGCTGCCCTAGGTGCTGCCATCTCTAAGGCAACAGGTGGCGAACACACAGGTCGTGATGCTGCCATCGGTGCGGCACTCGGTGCAGGTGTTGGTGCTTATATGAGTCGTCAAGAAGCCAAACTCAAAGAGCAAACCGCAGGCACAGGCATTGAGGTTCAAAGAGACCCTGTTACCAATAACATTAACCTATCCATCCCAGAGGCGATTACCTTTGATGTTGGCAGATACGACATTAAGTCTAGCTCATATGGCACACTAAATCAGGTGGCTCAGACACTCAATCAGTATGACCAAACCACAGTGATGGTCAATGGTTATGCCTCCATTGAAGGCAATGCCAATTTTAATCAGGTACTATCACAAAATCGTGCCTCTGCTGTTGCCAACTATTTGGTAGGTCGTGGTGTTAATTCATACCGCATTGATGCCATCGGACATGGTGCAACCACTCAATTTGGTAGCAGATACGAACCAAACCGTCGTGTTGAGCTAACCATCCTAGCCCCACAAAGCGTGAACTAATTTTATCCCTTTGGGTAAACCAAAACAGGTCATGTA
>NZ_JADFBZ010000024.1:0-43066 GCF_015223095.1 Moraxella sp. K127
TTTACCCAAAATTTGTGTAAAAATCTTAAATTTTTACACAAAAACACCCCATTTTAGGGTATCATACGCCCATATTTTTATGTTCAGCCCGCCATGTCTAACGATAAGCCCAACAAGACTAGCATTTTTACCCTGCCCAATAACTTAACCATTGCTCGCATTGTCATGATACCACTCTTTGTGGCAATTGCATACATTCCCCCCGCACTTGGCATTGGTGTGCCTGCCATTCCTGATAATGCCATTGCCCGCCTTGGCATGTTAGAATACAGTGATAACATGCTCCGTCATTTTTTGCTGACGTTTGTTTTTATATTGGCGGCACTGACTGATTGGCTTGATGGTTATTTGGCACGTAAATTGAACCAAAGCTCGGCATTTGGGCGTTTTTTAGACCCTGTGGCGGATAAATTGATGGTGGCAGCGGCACTCATTATCTTGGTGCAGTGGCACCCGAACATCGTGATGGCGATTAGTGCCATTGTCATTATCTCTCGTGAGATTGCCGTGTCAGCACTGCGTGAGTGGATGGCAGAGCTTGGCAATCGCACATCGGTGGCGGTCTCGTATGTGGGCAAATTAAAAACCACATTTCAGATGGTTGCCATTACCGTGCTACTACTCAACTGGCAGATTTTGGAGACGCTGGGCTATACCTTGATGATTATTGCGGTGATATTGACCCTGTGGTCGATGATGATTTATCTAAAAGCGGCGTGGCCTTATTTAAAACAAAATTAATTTAAATCATTTAAAATCATTTAAAATAAAATTAACAAAAATCCACAATCACGTGTGATTTGCGTATGATCGTTAAAAAACGGCTTATGATATAATAAGCCGTTTTTTTCTGTGGCTTATGCCATTTTATCATAGCTGAACAATATACTTCACTCTCAACTTGAAATGGTAACTTACTGATTATCTGATGGTTATTTTTCGGGTTGTAGGGATGAATTGCAATTCGCCCTTGATAAATCAATCACTGATATAAAGTTGAGAATAGGATATAATATGTCAAAATTCACTCATTCACTAACTTCCTTATCCCGCCTGTCTGCCTTATCGCTTGCTTTGGTATTGCCCATGTCTGCGATGGCACTGTCTGCTGATACCGCCAAAAGCGATGGCAGTGTATCAAGTTTATTCGCCCAGCAACCCAAATCAAAATTTTTACCTGTTCATCAGGCTTTTAACGTCTCTGCCCATCAGCAAGACAACCTACTCACACTCACATTTGGCGTAACGCCCGAGCATTATGTTTATAAAGACAAAATCAAACTAACCTTGCCCGATGGCGTGAGCATGGGGGCATGGTCGTTTAACAAACCGCACACGATGATAGATGACCCTGAATTTGGGCGAGTGGCGGTATTTGAAGAAGACGTGGTGGCAACGGTCAAACTGACCGCCACTGCCGATGTGACCGCCCCGATAAGTGTTCGTTGGCAGGGCTGTGCCAAGGCAGGACTGTGTTATCCGCCTGAGACACTAAAAACGACCATTAGTCTAACAGGCAATGCCAAAAAAAATCCAGATACACCAAACAATCAAGCCACAGTCGCAAATAAAGCCAATCAGTCAAGCAAAGGCACGCCCAAAGATGGCGTGGGGCTTGGCTTGGATGGTCAGTCGAATAATGGCTTAAATAATAATTTAAATAGTCTAAACAATAGCCCAAATAACTTAGATAAAACCAGTCCAGCCACAGAGCTTACCCAGTCGTCACAGGCAGGCATGAGCCAAGACGGGACAGATGTCTCCGCCACTGATAACACCGCCCTTAACCAGATGTCATCAGTCCCAACATCGCCACTGGTCACGCCTGTATTTGGCGATGAGCAGGGGGGCGTTCTCACTGGCGAGCCAAATGATGAGATGGGTGGCGGACTGGGTAATGAATCATCTGCCGACATGACAAACCCCCCAAATACCCAAACAGGCACGGCAACGGCAGACACCAGTCATCAGGCGGTGAGCAGTCAAAGCGACCCGTTTGGCATTAACAAAAATCCTGCCCTAGCAGTGCTACTGCTCTTTTTGGCGGGGCTGTTGCTGTCCTTTACGCCATGCGTCTATCCGATGATACCGATTGTCGCTAATATCGTCGCTCATAACAAATCCCATACCGCCTTAAAGGGATTTGCCCTGTCGGGCAGTTATGGGCTGGGCGTGGCGACGGCTTATGGCGTGTTGGGCGGTCTGATTGCGTGGTTTGGACAGGCGGTGGGCGTGCTTGGACTACTGCAAAACCCTTATGTACTGGGGGTATTTGCCATTATTTTTGCCTTGCTTGCCTTGTATATGTTTGACATCATCAAGATAACCTTGCCATCGGGCGTGCGAGACATTTTGCACAGAAAATCCCAGTCTGCCGATGATAAGTTAGGCAGTGTGGGCGGTAGCTTTGTTGCTGGGGCGTTATCGGCACTGGTGGTGTCGCCTTGTGTGTCCGCTCCCATGGCAGGGGCTTTGACGGCAGTCTCGGCAAGTGGTAGCGTGCCTTTTGGGTTTATCGCTCTGTTTTCATTGGGGCTTGGCTTGTCCATACCACTCATGTTCATCGGTCTGGCACAGGGCAAATTCATGCCCAAAGCAGGCGAGTGGATGAACCGTGTCAAGGAATTTTGTGGGCTGTTATTACTGGCGGTGTCGCTGTCGCTATTAGAGCGACTGCTGTTCTCGCCTGTCATGCTCATCATTTGGGCGGTGTGGTTTGCGATGACGGCAGTGTGGCTGTTTAGAATGAAAAATCTGGCATCGCACGCATTTGCCTTGGTGGGAGCATTATGGGCGGTGTGCCTTGTGGTGGGGGCGAGCATGGGGGCAAATGACCCATGGCGACCGCTTGCCAAACTGGGGGCGACAGCGACCATCACCGAGTCCAAGGCGGACATCAAAATCAGCAGTCTAAGCGAGCTTGATCCCATCCTTGCCCGTCATGAAAAAGTACTGGTGGATGTAACCGCCGATTGGTGTGTGGAATGTCGCATCATGGAACGCACACTGTTTACCAACCGCCCCGAGGTGCTGTCAAATTATCAAGTTGTCAAACTGGATATCACTGAGACCAATGACGACAGCCGAGCCGTATTGGCACGTTATGGACTGTTTGGGCCACCTGCATTGCTCATTTATCAGCAAGGACAATTACAAGCCATGTTGCTCGGTGAGGTTAAGCGTACCGATTTTGAGACTGCATTGGCAAAATTTTGATGACTTTTTAAATAATTAGGGTGTGCCTGCCTTTTGTGCTTTTCATACAAATACCAAAGGTAGGCACGTCCTAATTGCTATTTGATTTACAATTTACAAGCATGTTTGATTTTTGTTAAAATATGCTGTTTGTTCTAGTGTATAATGATTGATAAAATTAGATAAGATTTAGATACATGATGCCCAATGTACCGCTACCGCTCTTATTTGATGAACGGTTAACATCATTTGCGTTGTGTGCTTGTGTGAGATATTTATGAAATTTATTCCAAAGCGATTGAGCCTTGCTGTGTCATTCTTGTTACCATGTTTGGGTGTCATGAGTGGGCAGGCATGGGCAGAAGAGATGATGCTACCCATCTTTGATGAGCGTGTGCAGATAAGTGAGCTTGACATTGCAAGCCCCATATACGATGAACGGCTGTTTTTTGATTGTGCGTCTGTGTTAAATGATGGCGAGCGTTTGGCATGTTTTGATAGCATTGCCCTAGGTAGGGTGCCAAGCGTGCTTCATGAAAAACGTCCCCTTGATTTAAAACAGACATTTGGACATCTTATAAAAGGCAGTCCACAAATTGCCTTTATTGAGCCTGTCAAGTATTCATCGGCCATTGATATGACTTTAACAGACGATGGCATGAATGAGATGAGTGATGATATGAGTCCTAACATCAGTGCCAGCGGCTTTGGTAGTGTGGATGGTGGTAGATACACTCCGATGAGTCTGGCTTATGATTTAGACAAAAACAGCGGCGGACTGTGGAGAGCTCGCCCCTACAACCCCATGTATATCTTGCCAATCTTTGTTAATACCAAGCCCAATCGTGCACCTGTCACCCCAACCCAAGAGACGTGGAATTATACCGAAAACGAAATGCGTAGTACCGAGTTAAAATTCCAAGTGTCATTTAAATCCAAAGTTGTCGAAGACCTGTTTGGCACGAACGCAGACATGTGGTTTGGTTATACCCAGCAGTCGCACTGGCAGGTGTATAACGAAGATAACTCACGTCCGTTTAGGGCTCATGACTATCAGCCAGAGCTGTTCATCACTCAGCCTGTGGTGGCAGACCTGCCCTTTGGTGGTAGGTTGCGTATGTTGGGTGCAGGTGTGGTACATCACTCAAATGGTGAGGATGACCCGCTGTCACGCTCATGGAACCGTGCCTATGCCATGGCAGGAGCAGAGTGGGGTAAGTTTACGGTCATGCCACGTGTGTGGGGGCGTATCTTAAAAAAGGACAATGGCTCCAAGCCCAACGATAATCCTGATATCATGGATTATTATGGTTATGGTGATGTGCGTTTTATGTATCAGTTTGATAAGGGTAATAACGTATCAGGCACTTTGCGTTACAATCCTAAGAACAGCAAAGGAGCGATTCAACTTGACTATGTTCGCCCCATCGGCAAAGGCGTAAGTGGTTATGTTCAGCTGTTTCATGGCTATGGTCAGTCCATCATTGATTATAATCATGAGTCTACAACCGTGGGTGTGGGTGTGATGTTAAATGATTGGATGGGGTTATAATCCTTGCCTGCTCGTCTGCCCCCATATGCCCTTGCCATGCTTGCTTCATACATACATGAGTGTTGTCAGTTATGTGGACAAGCGATAGATGTCAGAGCTGATTTAAAGATGGAACATGCAACCCAGCATGCCCCATTTTACCATGCCCCTTTTTATCGTACGCCATTACTTTGTATTTATTGCCATGCACAATGGGCGGATAGATTGCCAATATTTGTCATACGTGATGATAAGCAGGAGGTGCCTTTGTATGCAGCTGCTTATTATGAGGTGCCATTAAAGCGGGTCATGACGGTTTTTAAGGATAAAGCGAATGTATCATCACTTATGGTTTTGTATCATCTGATGAAATATGTCAAAAGACCCCAAGGCATCAACGCCGATAATGCTGTACTGATTCCAACACCGACAACAGACTCTCGTTTGGTAGAGCGAGGTTTTTATCCTGTGCTGATTTTGACGAGATTTTTGTCCTTTTTATGGCAAATACCGATATGGCAGGGCATCTCTCGCTTGGATAATGCCATTCATCAGCGTGGTCTTAGTCGTGGTGAGCGTTTGCAAAATGTCAAGCATGATTTTTATCTTACCGGTACGCTACCTACCCACCATGCGATACTGGTTGATGATGTTGTAACCACAGGCTCAACACTGCTTGCCATGGCAAATGCCATTTGGTCAGAGCATGCTACCGCCAAAGTTCATGCCGTTTGTGTGTTGCATGGGCGAGAGGGGATTCATCTGCCCATCAAAGGTAGATAGGCATACTTAAAATAAAGCCAAATATTTATTGAGTTTTTATATTGGGTTTGTATTGAATATTGCATATCATGATTTTGAATTTGCACGTTTACATAATAAAACATGAAATTTATTAAAATATCACAAATCCCTTTGAATTGACTATTGATTTTATGGCTTTTTAATATTAAAATAAAAGCATATAAATTAATATTTAGTTTATATGTGTTTATATATTTTTATATTACTTATTTGGAGAAATGATGAACACTTTTAAATTAGCAGTGCTAACCACCGCGGTAGCATTTTCTGGTACTGCCATGGCAAATGTCGTAACCAATGCAGGTCATACCATTGTAGACAGTGGTAAAACTGTATTTACCACACTGGCCACACCAGGTGCCATCAATGCTGAGATTGGTACATTGGGCTATGGTGCGAGCATCGCATGGTCAGCCAACGAATCAACCGAAGTGGTCGCTGGTTGGAATGGCGGTAGCTTTGATGTGGATACCAATATTGGTGGCAGTGACTCTATCATTAACTGGAAAAAAGTACTGGGCGATGAGTGGGACGACTACCAAGGCAACCTAAGACTTGATGGCGATTACAGCAACCCTTATGTTGGTGTTAATCTACGTCCTTGGAAAAACCGCTTTACCGTGGGTACTGGTGTCATTGTACAAGACAACAAGCTTAATGCCACCCTAACCTCCCAAGAGGGCAAAGCGACCATTAAGATTGATAACAAAGAGTATCAGGTTAATGGCGACATTAACGTTAAGGCAAAGTCTGGTAATACCCTAGCCCCTTACTTAACTTTGGGCGTTAAGCCAAACATTAACAGCAACAGTCGCTTGGGTTTCTTTGGTGAGGTGGGTGCTGCCTATACTGGTAAATGGAAAACCGAGGTGAATTTGAATAACGCTACTGTTCCAGGTCAAAGTGATGTTCAATTCAAAGCTGACTTAGAAAAAACCATCAGAGATAATAACCCTACCTGGTATCCCATCGTTAAAGTTGGTGCAACATATCGCTTCTAATCTAAGCACCCAACTTAAAAACCCCAAAGCAGGACTTTGGGGTTTTGTTTTGGTCTTGATTAAATATTATCAAAATTATGGATAATTTGTCGGTCAATTTAACGGCACAACTCTTAATACCTCTTCAAGCGTGGTTACGCCCTCTGCCACACGTTTCGCCCCCTCTATGCGTAAGGGCAGTACGCCCTCAGAGTGTGCTTGGCGTTTTAAATCATCAAGGCTTGCGTCTTTGGCAACCAGTTTTTTGAGTTCGTTAGACAACGGCAAAATCTCATACAGCCCGATTCGCCCTTTGTAGCCTGTGTTTCTACATTCGTCACAGCCCACGGCGGTGTAGATTTTGGACGGTACGGGAGCATTCCACGGAGCGACAAGCCCACGCCATTCGTCCGCTAGGGGCGAGTTTTCGCTCACGTCTTGGGCGGATTTACAATGGGGGCAAAGCGTTCTGACAAGCCTTTGAGCCATAATACCCAAAATGGTTGCCGATGTCAAAAACGGCTGAACGCCCAAATCATGTAGCCGTGTCAAGGAGCTTGGAGCGTCATTGGTATGCAAGGTGGATAACACCAAATGCCCCGTGAGACTTGCCTGCACCGCCATGTCTGCCGTCTCGCCGTCTCGGATTTCGCCCACCATGATGATGTCGGGGTCTTGTCGCATGAGTGAGCGAATGCCGTCTGCAAAATGCAAATCAATCGCTGAGTTAATCTGCATTTGGTTAAAAGCCGGCTCAATCATCTCAATCGGGTCTTCAATAGTACAGACGTTCACCTTTTCGGTGGCAAGTTGTTTGAGTGTGCTATAAAGCGTGGTGGTTTTACCGCTCCCTGTGGGTCCTGTTACCAAGATAATGCCGTTGGGGTGGGCAGTGAGAGTGTGCCATGTTTCTAGCTGTTTGCCCGTCAAGCCAAGCTGGGCAAAGGTGCGTACCAGCACTTCGGGGTCAAACACACGCATGACGAGCTTTTCGCCAAAAGCGGTGGGCAGAGTGGACAGGCGCAGTTCGGTTTCTAGTCCTTTTGGCGTGCGGGTTTTTAGTCGTCCGTCTTGGGGTTTTCGTTTTTCGGCAACGTTTAATCGCCCCAAAATCTTGATACGAGCGGTAACGGCTGTCAAAATCGCACTCGGCATTTCATAGACGGTATGTAACACCCCGTCAATTCTAAATCGCACCTTGCCCATCTCACGGCGTGGCTCCAAGTGAATGTCAGAAGCTCGCTGTTCAAAGGCGTATTGCAATAGCCAATCCACAACTTTAACGATATGTTGGTCGTTGGCATCGGGGTTGCTGTTATCGCCAAGTTGGAGCAGGGCTTCTACGTTGGTAACGTCCGCACTTGCCTTTTTTTGGGCGATGTCCGCCCCTTGTATGGCACGGGTAACTTGATAGAACTCGGCACGGTAGCGATTTAGCTGTTCGGGTGATAGATAGACCGTCTTGATGGTTTTGGGGCGGACGATGTGGCTGATGTTGGCATGCCAATCGTGATAAAAAGGTTGGTCAGTGCCGATGATGACTTCTGTGTCGGTCACAGCAATGGGTAGGATGTACTGATTTTTGGCGTATTCAAAGGACATGATGCCCGTCACGCTCGGCACGTCCACTTTTAGGGGGTCGATTCGCACCACGTTCACACTAGCTTTGCCCGCCAACCACAGATTGAGCTTATCCAAAGTTAGGGGCTGATGGTCTAATAAATTGGTCAGATTAAAACGGGCGATGTTTTGGACAGGGTGCAAGGTAGGGTCGTTGCGACTGGTGATGACAAGATTGTATGATTTTTGGTCAATTCGACCTTCTTTTAATAGCTCATCCAAGCACCAACGCAAATCGACGATTAGGGACAACTCATTCATGACAGCTCTATTTGTGATAAATAAATGCTATTGTAACATGAATTACTTAGCTTTGTTTAGGGCGTGCCTGCCCTTTATAACACTATTTAGAATTTAGAAAATATTTTAGAAATAAATTAACCGTTTTTGCATGAAAAATGGCTAAATCTTGTTTTTCTGCGTCAAAAGCTTGTTTGATAGAACGACTATCAAACTTCACTTTTTCCTTGAAAAACGTGCGATTTCTCTCGTTTTTCATTGCAAATACAAAAGGCAGGCACGCCCTAACTAAAATAAAGACAAGCCATGATAGACGTGCTATCATGGCGTATCTGTTGTTTCGGCTGTGGCTTGGCTCTCTGGCTGGTATTGTGATATAGGCTAGATAAGCTGTGCCAAAAGCGTTACTGTGTTTTTTGCTGATTGGGGGTGGGACTGGCAGAGTTTGTCATGGCAGAAATGCGTTTGGTGACGACAAGGGCGATGGGAATGCTTACCACAAGTCCTGCGACCACGGCACCAAGCACCGTTTGCATATTGGTCATGTCAGTGACAAACACCACAATCATCAAGACGCCAATGAGTACAGTAGAAGCAATCGAAAAAATGGCACTAAATAGTGGAATGTTCATGGTAAATCCCCTAGCATTTTTGTGGATAAAATCTATATGCTATTTATACACCTTTTTTACATGAATGTTAAGCATTTTTATCAAAAATTCCATAAATTTTATAAGGGTTTGATATTAATTCCAAAAAGTTATTAAATCAGTCAGTCTTTCAACTAAATTTTGTGAAAAATTGGTTAAAATCACTGTTAATTATGGCGGTTTGTGATAAAATTAGCTGTTTATTTATCAAATTAGTTATCAAATTCGCCCCATGATTTTTAAAAATCACAGGCAAGCTACTGGATATGACCATGACAACCGCTCACTTAAATAAAACCATGCAACTGACCGAAGTACGTCAAGCCTTTATTGACTTTTTTAAAAGCAAAAACCACACGCCTGTACCGTCATCTAGCCTAATTCCGCACAATGACCCTACGCTACTGTTTACCAACGCCGGCATGAACCAATTTAAAGACACCTTTTTGGGGTTAGAAAAGCGAGACTATGTGCGTGCCGTGTCATCACAAAAATGCGTGCGTGCAGGAGGCAAGCACAACGACCTTGACAATGTCGGCTACACCGCCCGTCATCATACGTTTTTTGAAATGCTCGGTAATTTTAGTTTTGGCGATTATTTTAAAAAGGATGCCATTGCCTTTGCGTGGGAGTTTTTGACCGATGACAAATGGCTTGCCCTGCCAAAAGACCGCCTTTATGTAACTGTCTATCATACCGATGATGAAGCCTTTGACATTTGGCATAAGGACATCGGGCTTGCCCCTGAGCGGATTATTCGCATTGGCGATAAAGGCGGACTTTATCAGTCGGATAACTTTTGGGCGATGGGCGATACAGGACCTTGCGGGCCTTGCTCCGAGATTTTTTATGATTATGGCGAGCATATCGCAGGCGGGCTACCGGGTACGCCTGACGAAGACGGCGACCGTTATGTGGAGATTTGGAACTGTGTATTTATGCAGTTTAACCGCCAAAAAGACGGCACGCTAGAACCCTTACCTAAGCCGTCCGTGGATACAGGTATGGGGCTAGAACGTATCAGTTCGGTCATGCAGGGCAAATATGGCAACTATGAGACGGATTTGTTTATCAATCTCATGAATGCGACCGCCCAAGTGATTGGCGTGGAAAATACTTATGAGCCGTCTTTTAAAGTCATCGCCGACCATATCCGTGCCGTGTCGTTTCTCATCGCTGACGGTGTTCGCCCAAGTAACGAAGGGCGTGGCTATGTCCTACGCCGTATCATTCGCCGTGCGGTACGTCATGGCAATAAACTGGGGGCAGACGGGGCGTTCTTTTACAAACTTGTCCCCGCTCTTATCAAGGAAATGGGCGAAGCCTATCCGCAATTGATTGAAAAACAAGACGAAATCGGAGCGGTCATTTTAAAAGAAGAAGAACAATTTGCCAAAACGCTAGCACAGGGCTTACGTCTATTATCGGGCGAATTAGAAAGTTTAAACACAGGCGACACCTTGACAGGCGAGACGGTGTTTAAGTTGTATGACACCTATGGTTTCCCAACCGACCTAACTGCCGACATCGCTCGTGAGCGTGGCGTGGGTATTGATGAAGACGGCTTTAATGTGGCGATGGAAGCCCAACGCACTCGTGCCAGAGAAGCGGGCAAATTTGATGTGGATTACACAAGTAGCGTAAAGGTGGAGACCCCAACCGAATTTGTCGGCTATGACCTGCTAGACAACCAAAGCCAAATCATGGGCGTGTATCAAGACGGCAAGGCGGTGGAGCGTCTGGGCGAAGGCGATGAAGGTGTGATTGTGCTGTCTGCCACGCCATTTTATGCCGAAGGTGGCGGTCAAGTGGGCGAGATAGGCGAGATTAGCACGTCCACAGGGGTGTTTTTTGTTGAAGATACCAAAAAATCAGGCACGGCGATTATCCATTATGGCACGGTAAAAATGGGCGAGATTGCCCCAAATCAGTCCGCCAACGCCCAAGTAATTGCCGATGTGCGTAAAGCGTCTGCTAAAAACCACTCCGCCACGCACCTACTACACGCCAGTTTGCGTGCGGTGCTAGGCACAGGCGTTGCCCAAAAAGGCTCGCTGGTGTCGGCAGATGTGCTTCGTTTTGACTTCTCTTATGATAAGCCAATCAGTCATGATGAGCTGACTACCATTGAACGCATGGTAAACGAGCAAATCCAAAAAAATACCCCCGTGCAGATTGAATACCTGCCCATTGATGAAGCCATTGGCAAAGGGGCAATGGCTCTGTTTGGCGAAAAATATGGCGAAACCGTGCGTGTGCTGACCATGGGGACAAATGCCGATAACTCTACGTTCTCCATTGAGCTGTGCGGTGGTATCCACGTGGCTCAAACAGGCGACATCGGTCTGTTTAAAATCGTCTCCGAGAGTGGTATCGCATCGGGCGTTCGCCGTATTGAAGCCTTGACAGGCATGGGGGCGGTGCGTTATGTGCAGACAGGCGAGACGATTTTGGGTAATTTGGCAACGAATTTTAAGGCAAAACGTGGCGAGATTGAAACCCGTGTCGGTAGCCTTGCCGAGCGTAACCGTGAGCTTGAAAAACAGCTAGAACGCACCGAGCAAAAACTGGCAAGCCTACAAGCGGTGTCGCTACTACAAAATGCGGTCAAAGTGGGCGAGACAAACCTACTCATCGCCAAAGTGGCAGGCGTGGACGGTAAAGCCATTCGTGGACTCATGGACACCCTAAAATCTCGCCTTGACGGAGTGATTGTACTGGTGGGCGAGAGTGATGATTTGGCACTGTCGGCAAGCGTGGCGAAGGGCTTGACTGATAAAGTCAAGGCAGGCGACATCATTCGTCATTTGGCAAGCGAATTGGGCGGTAAAGGTGGCGGTAAGCCTGACTACGCCCAAGGCGGGGCAAGTAAGGTTGATGGGCTTGATAAGGTACTTTCGGAGTTGCAAGGCGAGTTGGCGAGTAAATTGGCGTAAGTAATTTGGGAATGTGTAGGGGCGAATTGCAATTCGCCCGTACAATTTTGTACTACAATCCCAATTTGTAAGGTGCGTAATACGCACCAAGTTTATGCTGATTGCACAAATTGGTGCGTGGTACGCACCTTACACCCAAAAACTTTTTAATTAGAAAATTGCAATGGTTATTAAAATCGTACGCTATACCACTTGTTTGATATTCTTTTTGTTAATGCTTGGTAGTATTGATGAAAGTAGTGTTTGGACATCAGTAAGTTTTTTGACTGGTATAGTAATGACGATTGATGAAAAAACCATTTGCCAAAATTTTAAAGTCAAAAACTATTGGATTTTTTATGCGGTGTGGATTTTTGTGGCGGTGATGATAATGGCAGTGGCGTTTTATTTTGAATTAAAGGAGCATAATTTGTAATGGCGTATTACCAAGAATATGATTATTGTATTCCTGCAAAATTTGGAATAAGGATAATGCTGATTGGTAATATCGTGAGTATTGCAATGATATTTTTGCCTGAAAATTCTTTTGGCTTTATGTCAGTTATTATCTCTATGATTGGTATATTATTGTTAATTTTATTTAATCTGCTTGGGGTGTTCATAGTTATTAAATCATTACAACCAACTAAAAAGATTATTGTAACTGATACTTACATTCGTTTTCCCAAAAAACCATTATCAAATGATATTATTACCATATATTATGACAATATAACAAAATTTGAAAGGGGTTTTATGCGAGAGCATAGTACCCTTGAAATCAAAGATAAAAGACAAAGGGGTGTATTGGCAGATATTGGTTTTCTTGATAAAGAAAATTTTGAAAAAATTTACGACCACATTCATTGGGTAAATTATACCAACAAATTAGGCAAAGAATTAGGTTTATCCGAAGCACAAAAATCCCAACTTTTAAACAAACTCATTTAATCTTCCAAAGCCATTTTTATTTTATAAGGAAAAATTATGGCACTAATCGTACAAAAATACGGTGGTACTTCAATGGGGAATACCACCCGTATCAAAAATGTCGCCAAGCGTGTCAAACGCTGGCACGACCACGGTCATCAGGTGGTGGTGGTGGTTTCGGCAATGAGCGGAGAAACCAACCGACTCATCGGTTTGGCTCGTGAAATTTCAAACGACCCAGACCCTCGTGAATACGACCAAATGGTTGCCACAGGCGAGCAGGTGTCTATCGCTCTACTTGCCATGGCACTAAAAGACTTGGGCGTGGATGCCAAATCCATGACGGGTCGTCAAGTCGCCATTAAGACCGACACCACCCACACCAAAGCCCGCATTGAGCATATTGATGCTGATAACCTAAAACGAGAATTGGCTGACGGTAAAGTACTGATTGTGGCAGGCTTTCAAGGCGTGAACGAACACAACGACTTGACCACGCTAGGTCGTGGCGGTTCGGACACCACAGGCGTGGCAATTGCCGCTGCCATTGGGGCGGACGAATGCCAAATCTACACAGACGTGGACGGCGTATACACCACCGACCCACGAGTAACCTCAAAAGCCAAAAAGCTCTCTAAAATCACTTTTGAAGAAATGCTAGAAATGGCAAGCCTCGGCTCAAAAGTGCTACAAATCCGCTCGGTGGAATTTGCAGGCAAATACAAAGTGCCACTTCGTGTCCTATCTAGCTTTGATGAAGGTAATGACGGGGCTTTTGATGATGAATTTAAACAAACTGTCGGTACGCTGATTACCGCTGATGAAGGAGATGATATGGAACGTGCCGTAATCTCAGGCATTGCCTTTAACCGTGATGAAGCCAAAATCGTTGTGCTTGGTGTGCCAGACCGCCCTGGTATTGCATCCGCCATTTTAAGCCCGATTGGTAAAGCCAACATCGAAGTGGATATGATTATCCAAAACATGTCTGAAAATGGCGTAACCGATTTTAGCTTTACCGTGCCTCGTGGCGACTTTGACAAAGCCATGAAAATCCTAAACGAGCAAGTCAAAGACGACATTGGAGCGACTCAAGTGGTGGGAGCGAGCGATGTGGTCAAAGTCTCTATCGTGGGTGTGGGTATGCGTTCGCACGCAGGCGTGGCAAGCAAAATGTTTGAGACATTAGCGTCCGAAAACATCAACCTACAAATGATTTCAACCTCCGAAATCAAAGTATCTGTACTTATTAAAGAAGAGCATTTGGAAAAAGCGGTCAAATCACTACACACTGCCTTTGGGCTTGACCGTGAAGACGGTGAGAGTAAGGTTGCAGGGCTATAACTAGCAATTATGTAACGATTTGGTTTATTAATCATAATCATTACGTAAAAATTGCCAAAAAAAGCTGACAAGTTACCCAAGAAGTTTTATAATAACAACTTGGGTAATTTTTATTTTTTCTGCTTTTTAGCATTGTTTTTATAGCAAGGAGCTATTATGTTAATCCTAACTCGCCGTGTTGGCGAAACCCTCATGATTGGCGATGAAGTCAGCGTTACCGTGCTGGGCGTCAAAGGCAACCAAGTCCGTCTTGGTGTGAATGCCCCCAAAGACATCGCTGTTCACCGTGAAGAGATTTATCAGCGTATCCAACACGAACGCTCTATGCAAATGCACATGAGCCATCTAGAACAAGGCAACTTTGCCCCACCATCATTTGACGACGACGATTATTTTAATCGCTAATGGATGCATGATGAATCACACTGACATTTCACGGTTGTTAAATGGCATTGAGCAGGGCGGTTTGACGTTCAAAGACGTGCTTGCCTTTATTGATGCCAATTACACTTATACGCCTGTCGCCTTTCATAATGGCGAAGCGGTCAATCCTGCCGGCACTAACGAAGGCTCTGCCAAGGTGTTTAGTCTTGCCAAACTGCACGGTCTAAATCAGCTTGACACCCTAAAACTATTTGCCGAACATTATCAGGCGGTGCTAGACACACCAGACGGCACCGACCACGCCAATATCCGTAACTTTTTGCATTATGGTTGGCAAGGGTTTGGTATGCCTGTGAGTGCTTTGACTGCTCGCTAATTTTGTAAATTTGATAAAATAAGCCTGATTTTAAAATTTTACTTGAAATATGAGTGAAATTGGTGTAAAATTCGGGCTTTGATTTTTCTGTCACTTTCTATTTATTGTCGCCTTTAACAATAATGATGAAATGACATCACTAACAAGTTTAAATAATCCGCCTAGTCCATACCTAATTTTGTGGCGATTGTTTAAACGGCACAACCGATACCGCTCAATATCCGTGCCACATCGTAATATAGGAGTTCATCATGTCTCGTGTATGCCAAGTTACTGGAAAACGCCCACTAGTGGGTAATAACGTATCTCACGCTAACAACAAAACCCGCCGTCGTTTTTTGCCAAACCTACACAACCATCGTTTTTGGGTAGAATCTGAAAACCGTTTTGTGCGTCTTCGTGTATCTTCAAAAGGTATGCGTATCATTGACAAGCACGGTATTGACAAAGTGCTTGCCGATTTGCGCGCCCAAGGTCAAAAGATTTAATTTAGCAAAAGGATAATACCATGAGAGATAAAATCAAACTCGTTTCTACGGCTGGCACTGGTTATTTTTACACCACCACCAAAAACAAACGCACCATGCCTGGCAAAATGGAAATCAAAAAATTTGACCCAAAAATTCGCCAGCACGTTCTATTTAAAGAAGCAAAAATCAAATAATTTTGCTCTTTAATTTAGGGCGTGCCTACCTTTGATAACATTTTTATAAAATAAGATGAAGATTTAACGCTTTAAGCCATTTTGCATGAAAAATGGCTAAATCTTGTTTTTCATCGTCAAAAACTTGTCTGATAGAATGACTATCAGCCTACGTTTTTTCCTTGAAAAACGTGCGATTTTTCTCATTTTTCATTGCAAATACCAAAGGCAGGCACGCCCTAGAAAATCGCTTAAAACCAAATTCGACATTCGGATTTGGTTTTTTGTTTGCTGATAAAATGGGATTGTTTTAAGGTTTATGCCTAACAAACTTGATATAACCACGGATTTGTAGAGATGTGTTGAACATGCCCTTTGATGACATTACTGCACAAGGCTACACCCAAACATCATTGTGTTTATGGTAATTTTAAAGTTTATTGGGTGTATATTTTTAAATTAAAGGAGTATAGATGGAGTGAGGCGGATGTTAGATGATTTATTTGGACAAATAAAAAATCCTTAGAGAGTATCTAAGGATTTTAAATGAATGGTGCCCGGAGCCGGACTTGAACCGGCACGCTCAAAAGAGCGAGGGATTTTAAATCCCTTGTGTCTACCAATTTCACCACCCGGGCGGATTGCTAAAAGCAATCAAAAATGGAGGCTGGGGTCGGAATCGAACCGGCGTACACGGAGTTGCAGTCCGCTGCATGACCACTCTGCCACCCAGCCATATCTTAGCCAGTCAATGAGCTAAGTGGTCGCTATAATATCATGTTTTTAAAAAATTGCAAGTATTTTTTAAAAAATTTTGAAAATTTTCGTCAAAAATTTATAAAAAAACGGTTGTATTGTTCAAAACTAGCCCAAAAAATCAAGCACTTTTTTTGGTACTAAGGTCAATAAAATTCATAACTTTTGGAATAAATTAGAGTATAATAGTCAAGTTTAGCTGTTTTAAAAAAACAGGCATTTTATCCAAAATGCAATGGCTTTAGCGTTTTGTTTTTATTGATTAATCCGTGATTTGACATCAGTCTTTGGAGTGAACATTCTTAATATAGTCAAAAAAGCAAAACCCTAAAACTCTTTTTTATGATTGCTTTGGGGTGTGTCTGCCTTTGATATTTGCAATGAAAAATGCCCGTTTAAAAAGGCAGGGGAATTGTACGTTTTTCATGTAAAAATTGATTTAAAATGTTGGGTTTTACCTTATTTTTATAAAATGTTATCGATGGTAGGCACGCCCTAATATATAGTAAGCAGGTTTTTATGAAATTTAATTTACAAGTATTAACATTTTCTGTGCTTGTGGCGACCGCCGCCCTAGTGGGTTGTGGCAAAAACGACCAAGGGGCAGGCGGTGCAGGAGCGGGTGCTGCTCAGCAAATGCCCCCAGCGACCGTAGAAGTACAGACGGTATCCCTTCGGTCAATACCCGTGGTCAAGTCCTTCTCGGGGCGTGTGACAGCGGTTGAGACATCTGAGGTGCGTCCACAGGTGACGGGCATTATTGAGTCTGTTGCTTTCCAAGAGGGTAGTTATGTCAAGGCAGGACAAGAGTTGTACCGCCTAAACCGTGATAACTACATCAGTGCTGCCAACAGCAGTATCGCCGCCATTCAGACGGCGGAGGCGAGCCTAATTAGTGCCAGAGCCAGTCTTGCTGCCCAAGAGGCGACCCTTGCCCAAGCTCGGGCGGATTTGGCTCGTGTGGAGGGGTTGGTTGATATTGATGCGGTTTCAAAACAGCTCTACGACCAATACAGAACTGCCGTGAGAACCGCACAGGCAAATGTCGAGGCTGCCAAAGCCAGTGTCAATCAAGCCAATGCGTCAATCAACAGCGCCAAGGCAAATCGTGATGCCAGTCAGCTTGACATGAGTCGTACCATCATTCGGGCTCCGATTAGTGGTAAAATCGGCATATCGGCGGTCACCGCAGGGGCATTGGTCTCCGCCAGTCAAACCACGCCACTGGCGACCATCTCACGCACTGACATGGTGTATGTGGACATCAGTCAGTCATCATCAGAACTCCTAAGAATGCGTCAGCAGATGGCAAGTGGTCAAGCCAGTGAAGGCTCAACAGAAGTACAAATCGTCCTAGAAGATGGTGAGACTTATCCACTCATCGGGCGTTTGGCACTCTCAGATGCCAGCGTGGATGAGGCGACAGGGGCGGTCAAGCTAAGAGCAGTATTTCCAAACCCTGACGGGCTGCTCATCCCAGGGATGTATGTCAATGCCAACCTAGCCCAGTCAGTGGTGCATAACGCCATGCTATTGCCCCAAACCGCCATCATTCGCACACCCAAAGGCGAAACGCAGGTCTATGTGGTTAATCAAAACAAACAAATTGAAGTGCGTAATGTCAAGACCGCAGGCACGTTCCAAGGTCAATGGGTGGTGACCGATGGTCTAACCAATGGCGAGAGTGTGGTCGTGGTTGGCGGTGCCAAGGTCAAGCCCGAGCAAGCGGTTGAGACACGTCCATACTCACCAAACGGTCAAAACACCCAAGGAGCAGGTCAAGCCCCCGCCCAAGGACCTGTACAGAACCCTAACCAAGCCCCCAGCCAAGCTCCTAACGCCCAAGCACCACAACAAAGTGGAGCCAGTCAAGGACAGCAGGCACAACAAGCACAGGCACCAACAGCCCCTGCTCAAAACCCAGCACCAGTAGATGATAGTGACGAACAGGCAGAAGCCCAAGCGATGGCAGATGCTGCTGATGACGTGGCACAATAGGGGTAGGTGATGTCAAAGTATTTTATTGAGCGACCCATTTTTGCGTGGGTTATTGCTATTTTGATTATGCTGGTGGGTATCATTGCGGTACGCAGTTTGCCCATTGAGCAGTATCCACAGATTGCCCCGCCAACGGTGTCGGTCAGTGCCGTCTATCCAGGTGCTGATGCCGAAACGGTTGAAAACACCGTAACGCAGGTCATCGAACAACAGATGAAAGGTCTTGATGGACTCATGTACATGTCATCGAGTTCATCAGCCAATGGTTCGGCATCTATCACGCTGACCTTTGAAAATGGCGTAGACCCAGACACCGCACAGGTACAGGTACAAAACAAACTACAAGCAGCGACCAGCTCACTGCCTGCTGATGTACAACGTCAAGGCGTATCGGTAAACAAGTCAAGCAGTAGTTTCTTGATGGTAGCGTCTTTTATCTCAGAAGATGGTAGTATGACCCAGTCGGACATTGCCGACTACATCAATTCAAACGTGGTGGACAGTCTAAGCCGTGTCAATGGCGTGGGTTCGCTAAATGTGTTCGGCTCGCCTTATGCCATGCGGATTTGGCTAGACCCTGCCAAACTGTCATCTTACTCACTCATGCCATCGGATATTTCGGCAGCGATACAATCCCAAAACGTGCAGGTCTCAGCAGGTCAGCTTGCTAATTTGCCAACCGACCTTGACCGTCAAGTGATTAACGCCACCGTGAGTGTACAAAGCTTTTTGCAGACACCTGAAGAGTTCGGTAATATCCTAGTAAAAACCGACACGTCAGGGGCGAAAGTCTATCTGCGAGACGTGGCGGATATTGAACTAGGTTCAGAGAGTTATGCGGTAAAAACACTCTATAATGGACAAGAAGCCGCTGGTATGGGCATCATGCTCGCTTCTGGTGCTAATGCCCTGGAAGTGCGTGAAGCGGTGCAGGAGCGACTAGATGAGTTGTCACAAGGTTTCCCTGCGGGGCTTAAAATTGTCGTGCCTTATGATACCACACCGTTTGTTAAGTTATCTATCCAGCAAGTCGTCATGACCTTGTTAGAGGCGATTGTGTTGGTGTTCCTAGTCATGTTCTTATTCTTGCAGAACTGGCGTGCGACCATTATCCCAACGCTTGCCGTGCCAGTGGTTATCCTAGGAACGTTTGCGGTACTGCTGTTCTTTGGCTTTACCATTAATATCTTGACCATGTTTGCGATGGTGCTTGCCATTGGTCTGCTGGTTGATGATGCCATTGTGGTTGTTGAGAACGTGGAGCGTATCTTAGAAGAAGACCCAAATATTTCGGTCAAAGATGCGACCGTTCAGTCGATGGGCGAGATTAGTAAAGTGGTTATTGGTATCGCCCTTATCTTGTCGGTGGTCTTTGTTCCGATGATTTTCTTTGGTGGTTCATCGGGGGTGATTTATCGTCAGTTTGCCGTAACGCTTATTACCAGTATGTCACTGTCGGCAGTGATTGCACTGATTTTTACCCCTGCTTTATGTGTAACCATTTTAAAACGCCAAGCCCATAAAGACATTCACACCCAAAAAGGCTTTTTTGGTTGGTTTAACCGCTTTTTCTTTAAAGCCAGTCGTGGTTATGAGAATTTTGTTGGTAAAACCTTTAATGCCAAATGGCTCTTTGCCATTGTCTATGCAGGCGTGATTGCTGTGATGGCATTGATTTTTATGCGTTTGCCAAGCTCATTTGTGCCAGAAGAAGACCAAGGCATGCTAATGACGTTGGTGCAACTACCAGCGGGCTCAACGCTTGACCAAACCGAAGAGGTCATGGCAAAAGTGGGCGGTTATTTCCGTGAACAAGAGGCGGATAATGTAGAGTCAGTCTTTACCATTTCAGGGTTTAGCTTTGGGGCAAGTGGTCAAAACGCAGGTCTGGCATTTGTCAAATTAAAAGATTGGAGCGAGCGAACGTCCAAAGACAGCGTGGCACAGGCGATTGCAGGGCGTGCCATGGCACTAAATGTCATGATTCCAGAGGCGACACTTGTGTATCCGATTGCTCCACCTGCCATTCAAGGTTTTGGTAACGCCAGTGGTTTTGATTTACAACTCCAAGACATCGGCGGTGTGGGTCATGCCAAACTGTTAGAAGCTCGTAATATGCTACTTGGCATGTCCGCTCAAAATGAGAATGTGGTCGGTGTCCGTCCTAATGGTCAAGAAGACGCCCCCAGGCTCAAAGTCAACATCAACCAAGAACAAGCGGCTGCCTATAACCTAAATATGGCAACCGTCAATGTCACACTTGCCCAAGCCTTTGGGGGTAGCTACGTCAATGACTTCATCGATCGTGGTCGTATCAAAAAGGTCTATATGCAGGGCAGTCCTGACAGCCGTGCCACGCCTGAGGACATCAGCAAATGGCACGTGCGTAACGCTCAGGGGCAGATGATTAGCTTTGGGGCGTTCTCAGACAGCGAATGGCAGTTTGGTAGCCCCGGTTTGAACCGTTATAATGGCTTATCATCGCTGAACGTCCAAGGTGCTGCCGCCCCCGGTAAGAGTACCGGTGATGCCATGCTTGCCATGGAAGAGATGATTGCACAGCTGCCCGAGGGTATCGGCTATGAGTGGACAGGTCTGTCGCTAGAAGAGCGTAAATCAGGCGGTCAAGCATTGCCACTTTATATCATCTCTATGCTGGTGGTATTCTTATGTTTGGCGGCGTTGTATGAGAGTTGGTCGGTGCCGTTTTCGGTCATGCTGGTCATTCCACTTGGGGTGATTGGTGCGGTCATCTTTACCATGCTTCGTGGCTTTGCCAATGACGTGTACTTACAGGTGGGTCTATTGACGGTCATCGGTCTGTCCGCCAAAAACGCCATTTTGATTATTGAATTTGCCAAAGAAATCCAAGAGTCGGGCAAATCCCTAAAAGAATCGGTCATGACAGCAGCACGCATGCGACTGCGTCCGATTATCATGACATCACTTGCCTTTGGTATTGGCGTGGTGCCACTGATGATTGCCACAGGGGCAGGCTCTGGTAGCCAAAACGCTGTCGGCACGAGTGTGGTCGGTGGGGTAATCACGGCGACTTTCTTGGGCGTGTTCTTTATTCCGATGTTCTATGTGTGGGTGCGTTCGATTTTCCCATACAAATATAACAAGACAACGAATGTGGACATAAATAACGCCTAAGGCAAAGACATTGCCAAATTAGCCTGCATTGTGTATCATGACATGATTTGGGCTAATTTGGTTAAGAGAGATATTATGAAAAACAACATAAAAACATCACGTCTGTTCATGCTAAGCACACTTACCGTGTTCATGACGGCGTGTAGCACCATTCCCCAAAAATCACAAAGTGTACTGGCTCAGCCAAAAGTGCCCGTGGAGTTGCCTTATGAAGTGCTTGATGCCAACACAACCATCAGTACGCCCGAGATGCCGAGCGTGGCAGGCATGCGTTGGCAGGATTTTTATGCCGACCCCAAACTAAAAGCCTTGATTGACATGGGTCTTAACCATAACAAAGACTTACAATCTGCCATCTTAGCGGTACAAAGTGCCAGAGCTCAATATCAGATTACCAATGCCAATGCTTACCCTAATATTGGCATATCGGGCGGTGCAACTCGTGGAGCAGATGCTCGTGATAGAAATCCTAGCACCAATTATAATGTCGGGCTTGCCCTGTCAAGCTACGAGCTTGATTTGTGGGGCAAGGTTGCCAGTGCCAAAGAGGCGGCATTGCATGACTATTTGGCACAAAACTCCGCCAAAGACGCAGCTCAGATTTCTATTATCTCAGCCATCGCCCAAGGTTATGTCAATCTAAGCTATGCCCTAGCCCAAAGACAGCTTGCCCTAGAAACACTCAAAACCCGTGAGCATTCGCTGTTTATTAATAACAAGCGATTTGAGGCGGGCATTGATGCCAAATCAACAAGCCTACAAGCAGAAGCATCATTAGAGGCGGCGAAACTGGCGGTATATCAAGCTGACACTAATATTTTGAAAGCCCGCAACGGCTTGCAACTACTTATCGGTTCGCCTGTTCCTACTGAGCTGTTGCCTGATATGGGGGTAAATAACATCACCACACAGAGCCTATTTAGTACAGGTTTGCCCAGTGAACTTTTGTACTATCGCCCTGACATCGTCCAAGCCGAACATCGCTTAAAATCAGCAGGGGCAAACATCAATGTGGCTCGTGCTGCCTATTTCCCCAGCATTAGGCTGTCAAGCAACATCGGCTATGGCTCAACCGACTTGAGTGATTTATTCAAATCTGGGGCATTTAGTTGGTCGGTAGGGCCGTCTATTAGCTTACCAATCTTTGATGCAGGGTCAAGACGAGCCAATTATGAAGTGGCACAAATCGCCCAAAAAAGTGCGTTGGTATCGTATGAAAAAGCCATTCAGACCGCATTTAAAGAAGTCTCTGATGTGCTTGCCACCCGTGCCACCATGGAGCATCAGCTAAGCTCACAGTATCGCCTACAAAAAAATTATCAAGAAACCTATAACATCGCCCATGCACGTTTTCGTTCAGGGCTTGATAATTATCTTAATGTGCTAGATGCCGAGCGTTCACTGTTTGCCAACCAGCAAAGCATTTTAAATTTAGAGTTGCAAAAAATCCTAAGTCAGATTGAGCTGTATCAAGTGCTGGGCGGGGGAGCGACACTCTCGGCTGAGCAGATTACAAGCTTTAATAAACAGCGTGCAGCCATGCAGACCGCCAGTATTGCCACTGACGAGCAGATGGCAAGTGTACGCATCAAAGAGATAAGTGCAGTCAGCAGCCCAGAGCTTGTACAGCCTGAGCCTAATAACATCAGCGTGGTAGAGCCATCGAATGTCGATGGTGTGGCAACAAAGCTTGCCACAACCAATGATACACAGGCGACCACCATGCCTGCCACTGGCTCATCAACAACTGCCATCACACCTGCCGATGAGAGTGAACCTGTGCAAGTAACCCCTTGATTTAACCATCAAAAAGTCCGCAATCTGTGTTAGGTTGCGGACTTTTGTTTTGTCATAAAGTAAGCAATGGAATGAGAAATGTTATTAAAAGATGCTGTTTAAACATGGCTTTTAGGGCATGCCCGCTTACGTTTTTTCCTTGAAAAACGTGCGATTTTTCTCATTTTTCATTGCAAATACCAAAGGTAGGCACACCCTAAATTTTCATTTTATTTCAAAAAATGTTATCAATGGTAGGCACATCCTAAGATATGAAGTGGAATGGATTGCAATTTATACACCAAAATCGCTGGCGTGATTACTTTTGTTGGTTGTCAGCGTAGATTGCCACTTGTAGCCAGATGTTTGCTTGAATGTAGTCTTGTGCTTGAATCTGGCTGTTTTGTTCGTTGCTGACGGCAGCGATACGCACCACAAAGGCTTCGGCATTATGCTCACGCAAAATCGCCACATCAAAGAGTGTGATGGGCACGCCAAAAAATTCGGTGTAACTGATGCCTAATACCTGTCCTTGGCACCACGCTTCATCTTCTTGCCCAAAGGTGTCGCCAAACAGATAAATACAGCTTTCCCCGAAGTTAATCTCTACAGGGGCAAGGGGTGTGTTTTCATCACCGTCTTTGGGCGTCCATGTTTTTATTTGTTCATCAATGTCATCAGGCACCACGCCGCCATTATCTGCCACGATGTCATTAAAGGCACGATGATAACGAATGGCTTTGGGATTTTTGACCAATAGCGTCTCATCTTTGTTGCTTGGCTCAATGTTGTACGCCCATGCACTAAAATTAGCAAAGTAGTTTTTTGGGGTTTTGTACTCATGGCGGTTGATGGCGTAGAGTTGGTCAAAGGCATAGACGGTTGTGCCATCAGCGGTTCTAAGGCGTAAAATGGCATCAGCGGTACGTTCACAGCGAATCACTCGCTCAATCTGACAGTGCACCCCATAAGGGCTGTGTACCGCAGGGTAGGCGTTGATAAAGGCGGTGGGCTTGCCGTTGTCCATGGCAAGGATTTGCTTGATATGACAAGGGGTGTCCTGCCCAAGCAAAAGGGTCTTATGGTCGGTACGCCCCACGGTCAAACCAATGGGTAAAGTGGCGGTCTCCAACATGGCTTGGAGCCAATCTGGCACGTCATCGGCAATGTTATTGGTTAAAATTGCCCAATGGTCGCCATGCCCTGCATTTTTGTCACAAGGCAAGTCTATCTTTTGGGGTGGTACTTCATGTTTATAGTCGTAGTGAATGCTCATGGGTGTTCCCTATGGATAAATATGTCATCTTTAATAAGGGAGAATTTTAAAAAATCAAGTCATCTTATCTGGCTGATTTTCATAAAATTTTATCATCATAAATGACAAAATCCCCAAAAGCACGCCAAAATGGTGTAAACTATGGCGTCAAATTTTAAAAGGCAATTCCTATTTATGTTTCGTCCCCTTGCTTTATTTATCGGACTAAGATACACCCGAGCCGAGCGTAAAAACGGCTTTATCTCCTTTATCTCGCTCATCTCAATGATTGGGCTGACCCTTGGCGTGGCGGTACTCATCACGGTTTTATCGGTGATGAATGGCTTTGATAGAGAGTTAAAAACCCGCATTTTGGGCATGGTGTCACAGGCAAATGTCAGCTCTTATGAGATCATGCCTGATTGGCAAACACTTGCCAAAAAGATTGAAGAGAATGACAAAAATGTCGTGGCAACTGCTCCGTTTATTGGATTGCAAGGCATGCTGACCGCTCATGGACAGGTGGCGGGCATTATGGTAACAGGCATTGAGCCTGAGCATGAGACGAAGGTCTCCATCATTGGCGAGCATATGGTGCAAGGCGACATCCATGCCCTAAAAGCGGGCGAATTTGGCATTGTGCTGGGTGAGAGCATGGTGCGTTCTATGGGGCTTACCATGGGGGATAAGATCACGTTGGTGCTGCCCGAAGCATCGGTATCGGCGGCGGGTGTCGTCCCTAGATTTAAGCGGTTTACCTTGGTGGGTATGTTTAATATCAGTCAAGAGATAGACAATCACATGGCATATGTTGCCATGCGTGATGCAGGCGTGCTACTGCGTTTGCCCGAAGGAGCTCAGGGCATTCGCCTAAAAATGAATGATATTTTTAAAGCCCCCCAAGCAGCAGTCAAAGCCCAAAATGTCGCCCCTGAGCGTCTGATGGCAGATGATTGGACAAGTACGCATGGCAATCTGTTCTCTGCCATTCAAATGGAAAAAGCGATGATTGGGCTGTTGCTGTTTTTGATTGTGGTGATTGCATCTTTTAATATCGTATCCAGCCTTGTCATGCTTGTGACGGACAAAAAATCAGACATTGCCATCTTAAAGACCTTTGGGGCAAGTCCTAAGCTCATCATGCAGGTCTTTATGGTGCAGGGCATGATTATCGGGGTCATCGGTACGGTGGCAGGGACGATTTTGGGCGTGACTTTTACGCTGACCGTCAGTCAGTTGCTGGGCTTTATTAATAATGTGTTTGGTCTGCACTTGTTTGATGCGTATTTTGTCAATTATCTGCCAACGCACATTAAGGTAACGGATATTTTATTAATCACGTCGTCGTCATTTTTATTGTCATTTATCATGACCATTTATCCTGCCTTAAAAGCAGCAAAAATCCAGCCTGCCCAAACTTTGCGTTATGAATAAGGGGGTGACATGAGTATTATTTTACAGGCAAAAAACATCAGTAAAATCTATGATGAAGGTAAAATTCAAACGTCCGTGCTGACAGGGCTTGATTTAACTGTTCATCAAGGCGAACGTGTCGCCATCGTCGGTAGTAGTGGTTCGGGCAAAAGTACACTCTTGCACTTACTGGGGGGCTTGGATATACCGACCACAGGCGAAGTGTGGCTCAAAGGCGTGTGCCTAAATCATTTGAGTGAGACGGCACGTGGGCACATGCGTAATGAGCATTTGGGCTTTATTTATCAGTTTCATCATCTGCTGGCAGAGTTTAATGCCACCGAAAATGTCGCCATGCCCCTGCTCATGCGTGCTGATGTGAGCATTAATGAAGCGACAGACAGGGCAAATGAGCTACTTGACCGTGTTGGCTTGTCACACCGTACCCATCACCGCCCAAGCGAGTTGTCAGGTGGTGAACGTCAGCGTGTGGCAATCGCTCGGGCATTGGTAACACGCCCGAGTTTGGTGTTGGCTGATGAGCCAACGGGCAACCTAGATGATGATAATGCTTTGGCGGTGTTTGAGCTACTCTCAGAGCTACAAGACACGCTTGGCATGGCACTACTCATGGTCACGCATGACAGAGCATTGGCGGCACGAGCTGATAGAGTGCTACACATGAAAAGTGGGACGTGGGCGGAGTTTTGATGGATGATTGAATGGACTGCATGGGCTTGTCATAGGGAAGTGCATCAGCAAAAAAACCACGTCCTAAGACGTGGTTTTGTGTTTTTACCAACGAATTGGCGTAACGTGTGGGTTGCTGGCTTTGAGATTTTCATAAGTGCCTTTGACAAAGATGTCTTCATTGACGGTGCTGATGTTGGTATGACCGCAGAACGCCATTGTGATGTCGCACTCTTTGTAGATAATCTCTAAGGCACGGCGAACGCCATCTTCGCCATACGCCCCCAGACCATATAGGAACGAGCGACCTATCATCGTGCCTTTTGCTCCTAGTGCGATGGCTTTTAGCACGTCTTGACCTGAGCGGATACCACTGTCTAGCCAGATTTCGCATTTTGAGTTTTCTGCTTGTACCGCTTGCACACAGTCGGCAAGACTGGCGATGGAGCTTGGGGCTCCGTCTAGCTGACGACCACCGTGGTTGGAGATGACCATCGCATCCGCCCCTGATTTGGCGGCCAAAATGGCATCTTCGGGTTCCATAATGCCCTTGATGATAAGCGGCCCGCCCCATAACTCTTTGATGCGAGCGACATCATCCCAGTTAAGACGAGGGTCAAACTGCTCTGCTGTCCATGATGATAGGCTAGATAAGTCGCCCACACCCTCGGCATGACCGACAATATTACGAAATGTATGGCGTTTGGTGCCAAGCATATTAAAGCACCATTCAGGCTTAGTCATCAGATTGATGATGTTGGTCAGGGTTGGTTTGGGCGGTGCAGACAGTCCGTTTTTGATGTCTTTGTGGCGTTGTCCCAGTACTTGCAAATCAGCAGTTAGGATAAGGGCAGAGCATTTGGCTTGTTTGGCACGGTGGATGAGATTTTCCATGAATTTCTTATCACGCATGACATACAGCTGAAACCAAAACGGCTTCGTGGTATTCTCTGCCACATCTTCAATAGAGCAGATGCTCATGGTTGAGAGCGAAAAAGGAATGCCAAATTTTTCAGCGGCACGAGCAGCATGAATCTCGCCATCAGCCCACATCATGCCTGTAAAGCCAGTTGGGGCGATTGCCACAGGCATATGCACATCTTGCCCTATCATCTGAGTGGCAAGCGAGCGACCTTCCATATCCACCAGTACTCGCTGGCGTAGCTTAATGCGGTCAAAGTCGGTCTCGTTGTTGCGATAAGTGGTCTGAGTCCACGAACCACTGTCCACATAGTCATAAAACATGCGTGGTACTTTACGCTCAGCAATGCGACGCAGGTCTTCAATTTCGGTGATTTTGCTTAAATCTGCCATAAAACAGCCTTAGTTTTAAAGTTTTAAAGGTGGGTATATTTTACAATACTTTATAAAAAATAACAAAAGGGATTATCAAAATCCCTTTTGTTTGTGGTGAGTATCAGACTCGCTCACTCTTTTTGCTAATAACAGTCATGATGACAAAGAAAGTCGTCGCCCATAATGCTGCTGCTATCCACCATATGGGGTTAAAGATGAACGCCATGCCTACCAAACCCCCTTGCACCACATAATAACTCATGGCGATGAGCGTCTTACGAATGACCAAACCCTCACGGTTTACCAGTCCAACCACCGCACAGGCAGCAACGACGTTATGCACACTGATCATGTTGCCAGCTGCACCGCCTACTGCTTGCAGAGAAACTACTTTGGCGGCATCCATGACATCTAAGTTGATTTGAGTGGCAGTGCTCCACTGAAAATGACTAAACATCATGTTAGAGACGGTGTTAGACCCTGCAATAAATGCCCCCAACGCCCCAATCCACGGAGCAAACAGTGGCCATGCCCCTGCAAACATGTCCGCCGCCCCTGCTGCCAGTACATTTGGCATGGATACAATTGGCTTGACAGCATCAGCAGGTGCACCAGAGTTAATAAATACTTGCACCATCGGAATGGAGAACAGTAGGGCAGGAGCGGCAGCTATCATGGTTTTGCCTGAGGCTGACCAGCTTTTTTTGATGGTATCGCCTTTCATGCCAAACAAAAAGATACAGATGATAGAGACAAGCAGTAGCACCGTTGCAGGTGAGTACAAAAGCTGTGTTTTATTGGTGATGTTAGTCTCTAAGATATTACTAAACGTAATGACGGCATTGCTGCTTAACCAGTCTTTTAATGGCTTGATGGTACGAGTGGCAATCAAGATGCAGATGACCAATAAATAAGGAGAGAATGCTTTGACAATGGAAAATTTGGCTTTTTCATTCACATCAACATTGGTGGTTGCCAGTGTGCCTTTCCAATCTTCTTCCCATGTATCACGGCTTTCAAAATCAAAGGTGTTTTTTGGGGTCAAAAAACCCATTTTGGCAGCTGGTACGACGATACCAAGACCGACCACCGCCCCAACCAAAGAGGGCAGTTCTGGACCGACAAATTTGGCAGTCAAGTAGTAAGGAATGACAAAACAAAGACCTGCAAATATAGCAAAAGGAGCGGCTTCAAAGCCTTGACGGAACGAGCGTTTTGCCCCAAAGAATTTGGTTAAAAAACAGCACAGAATTAATGGAATTAAAAAACCCACAACCGAGTGTACAAATGCAACATTTGCCCCAATCTGTACGATATAATCGCCAAAGGCGATGCCTTGCTGACCAATGGTAGCACTTACATCATCTTTGTTTTCAAGACCTGAGTTCACACCAATGAGAATGGGTGTACCGACCGCACCATAGGAGACAGGAGCGGATTGAATGATGAGAATCGCCATGACGCATGCCATTGCAGGAAAGCCGAGTGCCAGCAGTAAGGGAGCACCGACCGCCGATGGCGTACCCCAACCTGTTGAACCTTCAATGAGCGAACCAAACAGCCATGCCACGATAATCATTTGTACACGGCGGTCAGGCGAGATGCCCATAAAACCTTGACGAATGGCAACGATTGCTCCGCTCTCTTTTAGGGTGTTAAGCAGCAACACCGCTGTAAAGACAATAAATAGCACATTGACAGCGGTCAGTACGCCATGAATGGTTGCAGCGGCAACCTGACTGCCAGAGGTCTGCCATACAAACAATGACAGCAAGGCGGTTGCAAAATATGCCACAGGCATGGCAATTTTGGCAGGCAATCGCATGACGACCAATAAGATAAAAACAATTAAAATTGGTAATAGTGCCAAAAAGATTAGCATATACACTCCTTTGTCTAATATAAAAACCGTACGCCCATCTGTATTGTGACTTCAGTATTTGAAATGGCATTTATTGTTGGGTCATACAAAAAACAATGGTTTACAATGTCATTTTGGCATCACAAAGCCCTGTTTTGATAAAATTTAACAAAAGCCACAATATAAAAATGGTTATTTACAATAAATCTCATTAACAACTAATGAGTGAGATGCTATTTTACTCAAAAACTTATTAAAAATAAATAACTGATTTTTAAAAATAATAAAATTTTATTGTTTTTTGTGATTTAAAAAACTAATAAAAATGAAAATGTGTCTATTTATTTGATGTGTTTGTGGTGATGATTTGGCAAAAGATGAATGACATCCATGACACCAAACGGATAGCACAGCAGGTGGGTGGGAGTGATAAGAATGGGGATGAGCGTGCCTAGATGGTCAATTAACTCTTCGCTGCCGGCTAGGTCAAGCACATGAATGGCAGGCATGTGTGGGTTCATGGCTTGGGCTTGGGTCAGTAGAGCGTGGCTGGCGTGGCACAGATGACAACCGTCCGTGCCTAAAAGATACCAATCTGTGGCAGGGTTGGATGTGTGGATGAGCTGACTGTCCGAACCTGCAAATGTCGCCAATAGTAGGGTATGGAATGTGCGGTATTCGTTATGGTCTAGGCAAGTCAGGGCAAAGCGGTCATCTGTTAAGTTTTGTAAGTATTTGATAAAATTAATATTATTCATAAAAAATAATGCCCTGTGGCAAAAAATCGTGTAAAATAGGGCGTTTATTATAGCAAATACGCCCCAAGTTTATCTTATTAGTTTATTTTATGTTTAAAAAAACCACAAATACGCCATCTCAGCCCAGTCCCGACCCACAAACTCCGCCCAAACCCAAAAGACGGGGACTGGTGGCATGGCTGTGGCGATGGGTGATAGCTCCGCTATTGGTGTTGGTCATCAGCTTTCATCTGCTCATTGCTGCCATGCTGGGTGTGTGGAAAGTCGCCCCTGTCGGTAACTCCATGTTTATGGTCGCTCATCGCCTATCGGGGGGCGAGGTTACACAGGTATGGGTGGATTATGATAATATCGCCAAAGCGGTCAAACAGGCGGCGGTGGCGAGTGAAGACGCCAAATTTGCCACGCATAATGGCTTTGACATGGACGGTATTGAGCGTGCCATTAGGGCAAACGAAGCAGGCGGGGCGGTGTCAATGGGTGGCTCGACCATCAGCCAACAGCTTGCCAAAAATTTGTTTTTGACATCGCACCGCTCTTACATTCGTAAGGGTGAGGAGGCGATTATTACGGTGATAATGGAGGGTATGTGGGATAAACAGCGGATTTTGGAAGTGTATCTGAACGTGGCGGAATTTGGCGAGGGCATTTATGGCATTGAGGCGGCGGCTCGGCATTATTATGGCAAATCTGCCAAAAACCTAAGCCGTGAGCAGTCGGCACTACTCATCAGCATGCTCCCCAATCCCAAATATTACCAAAAAAATCTCAATAACCGTCGCCTACAAAACAAAAAGCGGATTATCATGAAGCGTATGCCCAGTGCGGTATTGCCTTAGCTTACACCTTTTTATACAGCAAATCCCAAGACGCACGCCCATAGTCTGCTCCACGTTTTTCAAATTTGGTGGCAGGGCGAAAGTCGGGACGTGGCGAAAAGTTGCCATGTCCTGCCATGTTTTCAAATTGGCTCATATTATCCAAAACTTCAAGCATCCATAGGGCATAATGCTCCCAATCGGTCGCACTGTGAAAAATTCCGCCTGTTTTTAATTTGTCCGCCACTAAGGTCATGCGTTCTGTGGTAACAAAACGGCGTTTATAGTGTCGTTTTTTTTGCCAAGGGTCAGGAAAGTAGAGTTGTACGGTATCTAAATGTTCATCTGGTAGGTTATTTAACAAGGCAATCGCATCGCCATTTAGCACCTTTAAATTGGTCAGTCCCAATTCATGAGATAAGTAAGCAGTACGCCCAATCCCTGGTTCGTGAACTTCTATACCGGCAAAGTTACGAGCTGGCTCGACTTGTGCCATTTCTACCAAGCTGTCGCCCATGCCAAAGCCGATTTCTAGGGTCAAGGGGGCGTTCTCGCCATTTGGTGTGTCTTTAAAAAATGCCCGCAAATCGGTGATGTTGGACACATCGCCCAATTTGCCCAAATCCTTACCGTGATTGATGATGTACGGAGCAAAGGCGGGGTCGGTCAAGGCTTGTTCGGCATACTGGCTTAGGTGCGTTCGCCGTCTCATAAAGGTGGCGATGGCGTGGCTATACTCGGTCGGTGTGCGAGATAAGTTTTGGATTTCTTGGCTGATGGTATCCCGAGAGATGTCAGGGGTTTGGCGGTCGCCCCCAACAGGGGCAAGGGGGGCTTTTGGGGTGGATTGGTCTGGGTTAGTCATGGTATATTATCTAAAAAAGGCGTAAAATAGTGCCTATTATAAAGCATTCATCGGTTAAGTACAAAATTTATGTTTCGTTTGCCATTTTTAGAAGACACGACCCCGCCCCCATTTTATTTGCCCCACTTATCCGACAAAGAGCGGATACAGCTTGATAAATGGTTCATTGGCACACGCTCGCAAAGCTATTATTTAAAGCGATTTGAGCAATTTGACAAGGCAGGCAAACTGCACGCCCGTTGGAATTGGTCGGCGTTTTTCACCACGTTTGGCTGGTTGTTATACCGCAAGCGTTATCTGGACTGTGTGGTGTATTGTGTGGCAGGGTGGTCGTTCATTAAGCTCAACATCGTCATTATTTTGGCGGTGTGTGAGTTTTTATTTGTGGGTAAACTGCCCGATGACTATCAGATGTACACACGGCTCATGATAGCTGGGGCGGTGTGGCTGTTTTGGTCGAGCATGGTGGCACGCTGGGCGGACGCGTATTATTATCGCATGGCACGGCGTGAGATTGCCGATGTGGTGGAGTTGTATCCTGCTGACAAAGACGCCCAAAAGGCATATTTGGCAGAGCATGGCGGGGTTAGTGTGGTGGGGCTTGGCGTGGCGTTTGCCATGTTTGGGACGTTGCTTGCGATCATTGTATTACAATTTGTGCCGATTATCGCCATTCAAAAAGAGCAGGCAGTGATTTTTGAGAGTTATCGCAGTACCAATGCCATTGCCAAGCGAGTGGAGCTCATCTATGAGCAAACAGGTAACTGCCCTGTGGGTCTGCCTGTTACTACCGACAACCAAAGGGTGAGCGTGGAAGTGGTGGCAAGCCTGCCCTATGCCAAGACCGATTGTGCGGTGGTGGCAACGGTGTCAGGGGCGAGTTATCCGGTGCGGTATTTAAACGGTCGGCATTTGGCGATTTATCATCAAATAGATGATAAGGTGTGGCGGTGTCAGACATCACTGAACAAAAAACAAACACCAAAACGTTGTGTGGGGTAGTTTCACTCCAAACTCACAAACACCAATTCAGGACGGTTAAACAAGCGTGGCACTCTTGTACTTTCTCGTGCCAAGCCTTGACTGACGATAAATTTGGTGTTATGGTCATTGACAAATTCATACAATCCGCCTGCATATTTGGGAAATAGCCCTTGATTGGGAGCGTACACGCCATTGATGACAAACGGCACTCGCCATTGTCCACCATGAGCATGACCTGCCATGATAATATCAAAAGGGTAATTTAGATACGTGTCAATATGCTCGGGGCGGTGGGTTAATAGAATGTGGACGTGATTTTTATAAATATCATTATTTAAATTATCCGTTACTGTTTTTAAATCCTTATCAAATGCTCCGCCGTCTGGGTCGGATATGCCGTGAATGACAACATTGGTATTTGGCACGGATATACTTTTGCCATGAATGATTGATACGCCATGAGCGTGGATTTTATTGATGACTTTGTTATAATCTGCACGGCTTAGCCAATTTTCATGATTGCCGTCCACATAATAAGTTGGGGCAATATTGGGTAATTGGCTTAGGGCGTGCTGAACATTGATAACATTCTTATAAAATAAGATGAAAATTTAACGCTTTTATCAATTTTTGCATGAAAAATGGCTAAATCTTGTTTTTCTGCGTCAAAAACTTGTCTGATAGAATAACTATCAGCCTGCGTTTTTTCCTTGAAAAACGTGCGATTTTTCTCATTTTTCATGGCAAATACCAATATTCAACACGCCCTAATAATTCATCGGCATTATCAAAAGGCATTTTGTCATCATAAATATCCCCGCCCAATAATATCACATCGGGCTGTTTTTGTTTTAAAATATCTATTAACCATTTTTGATTATCACCATAATAACAAGCGTGTAAATCGGTAATTAGGGCGATGTTTAATGTTTTATCGCTCTGATAGCCAATATCATCAAATTGATAATCCACCACCTTTAATAAATTACTATAAATAATCACGGCAACTATCATCAATAAAGCGATGACTATTCTTATCATCGCTTTTTTGTATTTATTAAAAAACATCATCACGGCAATATCCGCTCACGCTCCCAACCCTTATCGCCCTTATGATATACAATGCGGTCGTGCATACGGTTGGCTCGCCCTTGCCAAAATTCTATTTTATCCACCAATAGGCAATATCCGCCCCAAAACTCGGGTTTGGGGATATGTTCGCCAAACTGCTCGGATAGCTTGGCAAAATCACTCTCCATAATTTCACGGCTCTCTACCACGCCACTTTGGGGGCGACTGACCCATGCGGCAAGCTGGCTGTCTTTTGGGCGGGAATGGTAGTAAGTCTCCGATTTATCATCAGATAATTTGACCACACGCCCAGACGCTCGCACTTGGCGTTCTAGCGTATGCCAAAAAAACAAGGCTTCGGCAAAGGGGTTGTCCGCCAAATCCTGCCCTTTGTCGCTGTCATAATTGGTATAAAAAATCATCTGAATGTCGTCATCATTAGGGACAATCTCACGCATAAGCAAGGTACGCACGGACGGACGCATATCCGCCCCACAGGTGGCAAGGCTAAATGCATAGGCTTCGCCAATTTGCTCGGATATGGCGTCATTTATCCATTTTTGGAGTAATGGATAAGGGGTGTTGCCAATGTTTTTTTCAATCAGTTCGTCTTTTTCATAGGACAGACGACTGGCACTAAAATCAATTCCCATAGTGATTACCTTTGGTTGATTATTAAAATTTCGGCATTGTTAATCAACAACACCTTTGGATAGATTTGTAGGGGCAAATTGCAATTTACCTTATATAAATATTATTTTTTGGCGAATGTCATTCGCCCCTACACACTCATATTGCAAAATCACCTTGGTTGAATAATACCAATTTATAATTTATCTATACTTGGCAATTCAAAAGGCGGGTGCGTACTAATATCCACCAGTACAATTTCATCATCAAAGCGTTGATAATGTAAAATGTATTCGCTTGTCATATCGCCAAACTCGCCCACATAATTAGGTATGCCGATATGATAATGCCAAAGACAGTATTTTTGGGCATAATCAAAATTAGCTCGTTCTTTTTTGGTATGGGGATTGGTTGGAATAGATGATTTATTACGACCTTGCAGACCATGCAAGCCGTGTTGTTGAACTTGTTGGACAAATAGAGCGATTTTTATACGGTCTGCGTGTGAAAGTAGAGCAAGTTGTTCGTCAAAGGCAAGACTTGTTTCCACTTTCATCTTGCACCACCCAGCCAATCTGCCAACTGTTCTACGCTGTCAAAATGAGGCACAGGGGTAGAACCGCTTTTGATTGATTTATCCAATTTCTTAATATCAAAATGATGTTGATAAAACCAATCATAATAAGCGTCTTCATCATCTTTGGCAAAAGTGGATATAAGCAATTCATCAACCGTCATACCTGCTTGTTCGGCTCTGGCGGTAATTAGCTCTATGGTGGTTGGGGGTAGGTCTAATATCATGGATTTTCTCTTTTTAACTATTAAAATGATATTTTTATTTGCAGTATTGTAGAGTGCGTGATATGCACCTTACCAATTAGTATATTTTGAAGTTAAATCATTATAAAATACCATTGTTAAATCACAAATGTTTTAAAATTAGATATAGCCAACAAACTTGATATTTACCACAGTATTTGTAGGGACGTGCTGAGACACCACTTTTTATAGGCGTGCACAGCACGCCCCTACACTCAAACGTCATTACACTTGTGTTAATTTTAAAGTTTCTTGGGTGTATACAGGAGCGAATTGCAATTCGCCCTTGTGTTAAATTTACCATAGGGCAAATTCAATTTACCCTACACACCCATTTCAAATTGTCTATGATTTAAAAATCACCCCAGCACCGCCTTTACCTTGTCCGCCAATGATGTTGCCAATGTTTGTGCCGTATCGCCATTTTGGGCTTCAACCATGACCCGAATCACAGGCTCGGTGCCTGATTTACGAATTAATAGTCGCCCTGTGTCGCCAAGCTCGCTCTCGGCTTGGGCGAAGGCGGATTTTAGCTCGTCATTGTCATAAGGGTCGCTCATTTTGGCTAGGCGGACATTGATGAGCGTTTGGGGATATGGGGTATAACCCTTTGTTAAATCGGATAATTTTCCGCCTTTTTTGACCAAAATCGCCAGCACCTGCAAGCCTGCTACAATGGCGTCCCCTGTGCGTGATTTATCAAGGCAAAGAATATGCCCCGATGACTCTCCGCCAATGGTGTAGCCGTGTTTTTCTAGCTCCTGCATGACATAGCGGTCGCCCACTTTGGCACGGACAAAGTCAATGCCTTGATTTTTAAGCAAGTTTTCAAGTGCCATGTTGCTCATGAGCGTGCCGACCACGCCTTTTGGGGTTTCGTCTGCCCCATTGGCAAGAATGTACAAAATGCTGTCGCCGTCCAAAATTTGTCCGTTTTCATCCACCATAACAATGCGGTCGCCGTCGCCGTCTAGGGCAATGCCTAAGTCTGCTTTGTGTTCCAATACCAATTTTTGCAAGGTTTCGGGGTGGGTTGAACCACAGTTGTCGTTGATGTTGGTGCCGTTTGGCGTGTTGGCGTGGGCGATGACGGTTGCCCCAAGCTCACGCAAGACCCGTGGGGCAACGCTGTACCCTGCTCCGTTGGCACAGTCAAGGGCGATGGTTAGCCCACGCAGGTCGTATTGGTAGGGGAACGAGCCTTTGCAGTACTCAATATAACGCCCCTTAGCGTCATCAATGCGGTAGCTTTTGCCAAGCTCGGTGGGGTAGTGTTCAAGGCGTGAGAGCGTGTCGCCATGTATCATCTCGTCCAATTTGGCGTTAATGGCGGATTGGGTGTCGTCTGAGATTTTTTTGCCTTCGTCTGAGAAGAATTTTACGCCATTGTCGCCATAAGGGTTGTGGCTTGCTGAGATGACCACGCCCATGTCGGCATGAAAACTTCTTGCCAAATGAGCAATGGCAGGTGTTGGCAAGGACCCAAGCAAATGCACGTCCACGCCTGCCGAGTTAAATCCTGCTTGCAAGGCGGATTCAATCACATAGCCCGACAGACGAGTGTCTTTGCCAATAACCACGCTGGGTCGTCTGTCTGTCGTGTTTTGGGCGGTCAAAACCTGCCCTGTGGCATAACCCAATCTTAGTAGAAAATCAGGGGTAATGGGAAATTGTCCAAATGCCCCACGAATGCCGTCTGTACCGAAGTAGCTCATGATGATTGCCTTTTTAAAATTAAAAAATGATAACTTCATTCTCAACTTAAAATGGTAGCTTGTTGATTGTTCAATAACCATTTTTGGGTTGTAGGGGCGAATCGCTATTCGCCCTTGATAAATCAACCACTTATATAAAGTTGAGAATGGGGTAAAATTATAAGAAAAGATAACCCTAAGTATACCGCCAAATTAGTCCTTGTTCAACGTCTTTTCGGTTAATCATAAAAACAAGAATTTTTATCAAAATTTACAAAAGCCTTGTTTAAATTGCAAATTTTTGCCACAATATAGCATTTTTTCATCACGGAACCATTCATGACAACATTTAACCTACACCCTGCCTTTACCCTAAAATCCCAGCACCACATAGAAGCTCTTGACATTACGGTGCTACTTTGTGAGCATACCGCCACAGGGGCGACCCATTATCATCTGGCGTGTGATAATGACGAAAACGCCTTGATGATTGGCTTTGCCACTCAGCCCATGACTTCTCGTGGCGAAGCTCATATTCTAGAACACGTTGTGTTGTGCGGTTCACAAAAATACCCCGTACGAGACCCATTTTTTAGCATGATTAAGCGGTCATTGCAGACTTTTATGAACGCCATGACGGCAAGTGATTGGACGGTGTATCCCTTTGCCAGTCAAAACAAAAACGATTATTTTAACTTATTGTCCGTCTATCTTGATGCGGTGTTTTTCCCCAACATTCACGAGCTAGACTTTGCCCAAGAAGGCATTCGTTTGGAGCTTGATGAACAGGGCAAACCTGAATATCACGGCATTGTCTTTAATGAGATGAAAGGGGCGATGAGTGGCGAGATTGACCAGCTTTACTACGCTTTGGCACCGCACCTGTATCCGGCCACGACTTATCATTATAATTCAGGGGGCGACCCAAAAGAGATTGTCAAGCTCACCCATGCTGATTTGGTCAATTTTCACAAGGCTCATTATCACCCGTCCAATGCCATTATCATGAGTTTTGGCGACATTGACGTGGCGGACATTCAAGCGCGCCTGCACGATGATGCTCTAGTGCGTTTTGATGACAACGAAAAGCCGTCTCGTGGCAAAAAGTTCGTCTCCATGACCGAGACTCGCCTAAGCACACCAACCCAAGTTTATGACACTTATACCGCCGACGTGAGTGGCGAGAAAATGACCCATAACGTGCTAGCGTGGCTACTGCCAAGCATTACCGACCCCAAAGAGCGTTTGGCACTTCGCCTTATGGAAGGGGTGCTGATAGAACACGCAGGTTCACCCCTAAGAGCGTATCTTGACAGCTCGCCACTTGGCACGTCTGCAAGCCCGCTTTTAGGTCTAGATGACAGTCATTATGAAATGGCGTTTTATGCAGGCGTGCGTGGCTCGGAGCGTGAACTTGCCGATGACGTGGAAAACGGCATTTTGGAGCTACTTCGTTCTGTGGCGGAAAACCCCATTGATAATGAAACCATACAGACCATTTTACATCAGATAGAGTTAGACCAACGCCACATCGGGGGCGACAGTATGCCTTATGGCTTGACGCTCATGCTTGAAGGGTTTGGCACGGCACTGCATGGCGGTAATCCTGTGGATATGTGGGAGATTGATGAGCATTTGTCGTGGCTGTCCGAGCAGGTCAAAGAGCCAAACTGGGTGCAAAATCTCATCAAAACGCACCTAATTGACAACCCACACCGAGTTCGCTTGACCCTATCGCCTGATAAAGACAAAGCCCAACGCCTGATAGATGACGAAAAGGCAAGTTTGGATAAGCTAAATGCCACGTTAAGCGATGACGATAAAGCGGTCATTCGTCAAAAATCTGCCGAACTTGCCACACGCCAAGCTCTGATAGATGACGTGGATATTTTGCCAAAAGTGGGGCTAGATGACATTCCCCAAGCGATAAAATTCGCCCACGCCAACAAACAGCCGATAATCATTGGGCAAGACGAACGCAAACTCTACGAGTACCATGCAGGCACCAATGGGCTGTATTATTATCAAGTGGTGCTTGATTTAAATGATAATTTAGACATTTTAAATAATCCGATATTGCCTTTATATTTGGGGCTGTTGTCCGAATTAGGTACGGACAACTATGACGCACGCACGTTCCAAGCGGTACAAGCGTCCGTCTCATCAGGCGTTACCGCTCGCATTTCACAGCGTACCGACCGCCATGATAAGGATAAAATGACAAGCTATCTCGTGCTGGCGACCCGTGCCTTAGCCCGTAAGCCTGAGGCGGTGGAGCTGGTGAGCGACGTGCTAAACAACACCATTTTCACCGAAACCGACCGCATGAGTGAGCTGTTACAGCAAAAACAAGCGTCTTGGCAATCACGCCTATCAGCAAGCGGACACAGCTACGCCATTCAGACCGCCAGTCGGAGCATGAGCAAATTATCATCGCTAGAATACCGTTATTCGGGCTTACCTGCCCTGTCGGCATTAAAGGCGTTTTTAAAGCAAAGCGAAACCGACCAAGCGGTTTGGCAAACGCTATCAGCACGCCTAGCCCAAATCCACGAGCAAATACAAAACCTACCCCAAGACGTGGTTTTGGTATGCGAGGCAGACAAGGCGGACGAGTTAAAGGCGGTAATAAAAGACGTGCTAAATACACCGCATAAACCTGCCAAATCGCCTGTCGTGGCAAATGATACACTGGCATTTGATGAGCTTGCCAAGAGCGATGACAACAAAGACATCGCATGGCTTATCGCTACCAACGTCTATCATAATGCCACTGCCTATCCTGCGACCACATCAGGGCATGAGGACACGCCTGCCTTGACGGTGCTGGCTCCATTTTTAAGAAATGGCTATCTGCATTCGGCAATCCGTGAAAAAGGCGGGGCGTATGGCGGTGGGGCGAGCTTTGATGCCAATTCGGCAAGTTTTCGCTTTTATAGCTACCGAGATCCGCACTGTGTGGCGACTTTTCTTCATTTTGAAAAGAGCATTGACTGGCTACTGGACAACGACCATGACGCTGATAAGTTAGAAGAGGCGATTTTGGGGATTATCGGTGGCATGGACAAACCTGCGTCCCCAGCAGGCGAGGCGGTCAAGGCGTGTTTTAGCGAGCTACACGGTCGCACCAAAGAAATGCAAGAGACCATACGAGCCAAGCTCTTAGCGGTAACGATAGACGACCTAAAACGAGTGGCACGCACCTATCTAAAAGACAAGCCCCATGTTAAGGCAAGCCTTGCTCCGCTTGAAAAAGAAAGCCAAATGGCAGAGCTTGGGTTTGATTGTCATAAGATTGGTTAAAGTTAATGAAAAACCCCATGCCGTGCGGTGTGGGGTTTTGGTTTGTGTATTATTTATACGCTTTTTAACAGATTTTGTAACGCAAGCCCTGCATTATCCGTTTTCATAAATTGCTCACCGATGAGGTAGTGATGAATACCATGCGACTGCATCAGGTGTACATCGTCCGCCCCATGAATACCACTTTCACTCACGATAAGAGCGTCATCGCCCACATTTTCACGCAAGGTCTTGGCAAGGCGAATGGACGTGTTCAAATCCACATCAAAGGTGTTAAGATTGCGGTTATTGATGCCATAAATGTTGTGGGTAGATTTGGGCAATTTTAACGCACGGATTAGCTCATCTTCATCATGAATCTCAATCAGCACGTCCATGCCAAGTTCTATCGCCACCTTGTGCAACTGTGCCACCGTCTCATCATCAAGGCACGCCATGATAAGCAAAATACAATCCGCCCCAAGCGTGCGACTTTCATAAATGTGGTACTCATCCACCATAAAATCTTTACGCAAGGCAGGCAAATTGCAAGCATTTTTGGCTTGGATAAGATGGTCATCATGTCCCAAAAAATACTCACGGTCGGTCAAAACAGACAAACAAGTCGCCCCTGCCGTCTCGTAGCCTTGGGCGGTGGCAACGGGGTTAAAATTTTGGCAAATCACGCCTTTGGACGGACTTGCCTTTTTTATCTCGCTAATCACGCCAATTTTGCCTTGTTCTACCGCTCGTAGGGCTTTGGCAAACCCACGCACGGCAGGGGCGGATTTGGCTTTTTGTTTTAACTCGTCAAGGCTGATTTGAGTGCGAGCTTGGGCGATTTCTTGGTGTTTGGTGGCAACAATTTTTTGTAAAATGGTGGGTGTGGACATGGTTTTTCCTTTTAAAATTTTGGCTCTGGTTCAAAAAGTATGCTACAAGGAAAACCGCTCGTGGTGAGCTTGTCGAACCATAACGGTTTTCCTACCCTTCGACAAGCTCAGGGCGAACGGAAAACCTAATTCAGCATACTTTTTAGACTACTACCAAAATTTTTTAAATTTGAAAATATAATTTGGGCGAATTGCAATTCGCCCCTACATTGAAAATCTTTAAATGTACGTTTGGATAATAAAAATCAATGATTAAACGTTTGGGTAAATGCCACAAATTCCTGCATTTTTTGCCATGCCTTGCCACTTGCTAGGGCTTGTTTGGCAAGGGCGACACCGTCTTTAAAGCTGTCTGCTTGCCCTGACAGATACAGGCTTGCCCCTGCATTTAGGGCGATGATGTCGCACGCCTTTTGGGTGCGTGGGTCGGTTTGACCTTGTAGGGCGGATTTGATAAGGTCAAAACTTTCATCAGACGAACCAACCAACAAACCGTCCAGCGACTGCATGGCAATGCCGACATCGGTGGGGGCGATTTTAAAGGTAGTTACCTTGCCGTCCTTGTATTCGGATACGGTTGTGGGCGTGGCAAGACTTATCTCATCCAAGCCGTCATCAGAATGCACGACCCACACATGGCGACTGCCAAGTTTGCCCATGACGTGAGCAAGTTTTTCGCACAACGCCACATCATAGACCCCAAGCAAGGTGTTTGGGGCGGACGCAGGATTGGTCAAAGGCCCTAAGATATTAAAAATCGTCCGCACTTTTAACGCCCCACGCACCGCCTTGGCATGACGCATGGCAGGGTGATGATTGGGGGCGAACATAAAGCACACGCCCGTATTTTTGGCACAGTCGGCGACTTGGCTTGGGTCAAGGGTGAGATTCACGCCTGCACTTGTGAGCAAATCGGACGCACCCGAACGGCTTGACACGCCCGTGCTACCGTGCTTGGCGACCACACCGCCACAGACCGCCACCACGAACATGGACGCTGTGGATACGTTGAACAAATTCGCTCCGTCTCCGCCTGTTCCCACAATATCCACCGCATTATCCACGCCCAAAGTAACGGCATTGGCAAACGACCGCATGACTCGAGCAGAAATGGCAATCTCGTCCACCGTCTCGCCCTTGATACGCCATGCCGTGATAATGGCGGACAGTAGCACATCAGGGCATTTGCCTGTCATGATAAGAGTCATGAGCGTGGCGGTGTCGTCATCGCTTAGGTTTTCGCCATTGATTAGGGTGTTTAGGGTGTGTACTAAAAAAGTGTGAATGTCGTGGTCGTTGTCTAACATGGGTTTCCTTTTAAATGTTTGGCTCTGATTTAAAAAGTATGCTATTAAGAAAACCGTTCGTGGTGAGCCTGTCGAACCATGACGGAAACCGACCCTTCGACAAGCTCAGATACCATGATACCCCACCTAAGT
>NZ_JADFBZ010000025.1:0-38861 GCF_015223095.1 Moraxella sp. K127
ATCAGTCCTTATTTTTAAAAACACCAATCATAACCCAAATTATAGTCAAACAAATTTGAAATAAGACAAGGAAAACGAGCGAAGTTGTACAAGCAAGTAGTACTACGAGCGAGTTTGACACAGTATTATTTCAAAGTTGACAGACCATACAACACAAATCACGGCTTATAGTCCCTAGCCTGCACCATCATCACCTTGCTTTGCTCCAACATGGGTAGTAGATTTGGGTAGTGGGCTTTGGCGACTTTGGTGGCCTGGGCATTGGATTGCAAGGCTCCGTCATATTTGCCACCCCACAGCTCTACCTGTGAGCGGGCGTGTAGGGCGTGTATGGTGGCGATGCTTTTGTCCATGCGTGATTTTTCGTAGGCGTGCTGTACCCTTTGCCACGCCTGCCTATCGTGGGGTGTACGCTCGGTTAAGGGGTTTAGCAGTGCCAATGCTTTGGCAGTCTCACCTGTACTGACATATGCGTCCGCCAAGTGCAAACGCAAATCTCGGCGTTCGGGGTATATCGCTTGGCAAGATGACAGCACCGACACGGCTTGGGCGTGGTCGTTCATCTTGGTGAGTACATGAGCGTGGGTTAGGCAGACAAGTGGGTCGGATGGGTCAAAAGAAGCATTGGCAAATAGGCGTAGGGCTTCATCAGTGCGTGCGTTGTCCGCCAGATACATGATAAGAGCAAGCCTTGCCCCGTCACTGCGTTTGGCGTGAATGGTCAGCTCGTCCAGCCCCGACTGTTTGGTGAGATAGCGAAGTCGCCATGTCAGCTTGTCAAAAAGACGGGTTTGCTGTTCACGGGCGACCATGCTTGGTACAGGATAGCCTTTGGCACGGCTCATCGATTCGCTCAGACGCTCGGCGGTAAAGGGGTGTGACTGGATAAAGCTCGGCACAAAGGCGTTTTTGGCTGTGGTCAGCGAGACTTGTTTGTATAGGCGTTCAAAAAAACGGGGCATGGCGGCGGCGTCATAGCCTGCCTGCACCAAAATCTGCTGACCCATTCTGTCCGCTTCTCGCTCATGCTCACGGCTGTGACTGGCTGCCGTCTCTGCGGTGGCGGTCTGTGAACCTATCATGGCAGCCGCTGCCACATCGCCACTGACCGAGCTGGCTGCTAGGGCTGCCAGCAGTCCGCCGATTTGTAGGGCGATGAGTTTTTTGCTGTTTTCTTGGTTGTGTTCGTAGTGGCGTTGGGATAAGTGGGCGATTTCGTGAGCGATGACACTTGCCACTTCATCAAGCCCGCCTGCCGACAGTATCGTGCCTGTGTTCATGCCGATGACGCCCCCCGGCACGGCAAAGGCGTTGATACTGCTGTCATTGATGATGGGCGTGGCGATGAGCGACTGGGTGCGAACTAGGGCGTTCATCTGGGCGGTCATGTCATTGATGACTTGATTTGACCATGCGTCGTCAATGAGTGGCATGGAGCTGTTGATTTGGCGTAATGACCACAGGGCGATTTGGCGGTTGATGTACTGCTCGTTAAAGCGAGTGCCAGTGACGATGTTCGGAGCTAGGGGCTGTGAGCGTGGTCTGTCATGCACCGACGTGCCAAACTGCCCCATGCTGGTGCCATGATATCCCAACTGCTCGGCATGTCTGTCATAGATGAGCGATGTGCGAGTGATGTTCTCGGGCGGTGTGTCATGGGCAAAGGCGGTTGGGGTAAGCGATAAGCCAATGAGCAGGGGTAGGTATTTTTTATAAGTTATCATGATTTTGCCTGATTATTTTTATTTTCTTATTTTATTTTTGTGCATGGGTGGTAGGCGTTTTAATAAAACGAACAATAAGACATTAATGATAAGCAGTAATAACGTCTCAAAGCCAAATCCTACGCTGATATACACTGGCGAATGCTCAAAGACATGAATAAACCAATACACGCCCACAAAGCCCAAATAAATAAGCATGACCAAACTTGCCACAATCAGCCCATAAGGGGCGTCCGCTCGCTTGATGGTGGGGGTGAGCAGTAGGGCAGGGATGAGTTTGACAAGTTGCCATATCACGCCAAACACCATGCCAGTAACCACGCCCCCATTCATGCCCAGATTGGCATAGCCCACATTGCCGAATGCTAGGCTGGCAAGCACAGGATAGATGACAAGACAATACAACAGCCACACAAACCACGCTCGGCGAAGGGCGGACTGTATGGGAATGATGGGCTTGGGCTGGGCGATGGTGTGGGCTTTTTTCATGGTATTGGCACGGACAAATGAATCTATTATACCCAAAATTTGGCAAAAGTTACCATTTATGTTTTTTTAAAAAATTACATAAACATAAAGCAATTTTGTGGTAATATTTGTTAAACTACGTTAATTTTAACATTGATTTATACTAAAAAACCATCTCAAAGCTCATGACTCAACTTCTTAACAAACTGCCCTTTGCTCATCATTCTTGGTTTATGTACATTCGCTTGCTGGTACGTCACTTTTTGGACGATAACTGCACCCAAAAAGCCGCCAGCTTGACCTATACCACGCTGTTATCGCTTGTGCCGATTTTGACGGTCATGCTCGTGGTGTTTTCAAGTGTGCCTGCCTTAGAAGATGTGCGTGGGCAGGTGCAACAAGCCATTTATAGCAATCTTATGCCATCATCAGGGGCGACGATTTCTCAGCACATGGATAATTTTGCCGAAAAATCGAGCAATCTGGGGGTTGTCGGTGTGGCGGGGGTTTTTGTGACAACCATCTTGACGCTCATCACCATTGAGACGGCATTCAACCAAATTTGGCGAGTATCAGAACGCACAGGGGGCATGGCAAGTATTGTCCGCTATTGGACAATGATTACGGTCGCTCCCATTATCTTGGGGGTGGCATTTGGTGCGTCCAGTGCCATCTCGGGGCTGTCGTTTTTAAATCAGCAAGTGGCAGGCTATGGCATTGATTGGGGGATATGGGCAAAAATCATCTCGTTTTTGTTCACGGTCGGTGGCTTTATCGCCATGTATTGGTTCACTCCTAAGGTCAAGGTCCCCCTAAAAAACGCCGCCATTGCAGGCGTGGTCGTGGCGATACTCTTTGAGACCTTAAAGACGGTCTTTGGGACGGTCATGGCGAATTTTACCAGTTATGAAGCCATCTATGGGGCGTTCGCTGCCATTCCTGTGTTTTTGATGTGGCTGTATCTGTCGTGGAACTTGATATTGCTTGGGGTGGAGATTAGCTATACGCTCACCATCTTTGACAGCAAAGAAGTGGCGGTACGTCATCCACTGCTGAGCCTGCTTGACATGCTCAATTTAATTTATAAAAAATATCAAGTGGGTGAGACGGCAAGCGAAGCCGAGCTACGGGGGGTGCTGGGGCGTAAAGAGACACCAAAATGGAATCTGTACATCGATGAGCTGGTAACCAATGAGCTCATCACTCGCACCGAAAATGATGAGTACACCCTACGCACGGACTTAAACACCGTGAGCCTGTGGCAGTTTTATAAAACCATGCCTTATCCTTTGCCCATCAAAAGTGAGATGAATGATTTTACGATGGCGGACTATGACCCGTGGTATGTGGAGTTGTATCGCCACCTAGAAAGTATCGAAAAGTTGGCAAAAGATGAGTTGGACATGCCACTGGCAGAGCTGTTTAAGACCGCCCCGCTGCGAGCCAAAGAGTCTGTGGTGCGGATGACTGCACAGATCGCCAACAGTAACAGCGATGCCGATGGCTTTAATGCTGATGCCAAAAAAGTGGTGGATGAGCATGGCAACAAGGTGGTCGTGCCAATGGGAGAAGCAAGCTTTACCGAGAGCAATGTTACCAAGGCGGTCAGACTTGCCAAAAAGGGCTGGCATTGGTATGGTCGGGGCAAAAAAGTGGTTAAGGACGTGAAAAAAGGCGTGGAGAGCTAAACGGCACAAATGGGGGTTATCTCCCCCAAATCCGCTTATATTTTGCCATCAAATCATCGGGCGATTCTGGGTGGTCGGTGTCTTTGATGATGCAGTCAATCGGACAGACCTTATCACAGGTCGGCTCATCATAAAAGCCCACGCACTCGGTGCATAGGTTGGGGTTGATGACGTAGGTTTTTTGCCCTTTTTGGTCGTAGCTTATCGCATCGTTTGGGCATTCAGGCTCGCAGATGTCGCAGTTGATGCAGTCGGTGGTGATTTTTAGTGCCATTGGTTTTTAAGTTGTTATTTGTTATTTAAGTTGTGAAGTCTGTCTTGGGCAAACTTGGCAAGCTGTTCATAAAACGCCCGCTCATCACAAAACATATCCCACAATGTATCTTGGCTCATTACGCTGTATTCGCCGTCTGTGATCAGATCCACGTTCGCCCCATTTTCTAAGGCTTCATAATAGCGTTGCCAGTCGGATTGCCCATGATGATTAAAATAAAAGACGGATAATTCGTCCGTAATGGCATTTTGGCGGTGCAGGTTTGCCATAAGTTTTTCGTTATCGGCTTGTAAGGCAAGCCATTCACGGTATAGGGCTTGGTAGTGGGAGATTTTTTGTTGCATGGTTATGTAAATTTAAAAGGATTGATAATCTTAACAGGCATACCGTCAAAATCTTTGATGTTTCTTGTGGCAAGGGTCAAATCATACGCAATCGCTGTGGACGCAATATAAGCATCATTGGCGGATTTAAAATTGGGCGTATTTAATTCGGCAAAAATATTAGCAATTTGCACATCAACATCAAGAATGCGACCTTGGTAAACCACTAATAAATCATCAAGCCATTCTTGCAGAATTTGTGCTTGTTCATAATCCTTATTATGGCGTTTTAATAAAATTCCCCGATAAATCTCGCCAATGATAACTGAATTTAAATAAGTTTCTTGGATATTTAAATGTTCCGCCCACCGTGTTACATTGGCATTGGCACGCCCTGTTTTAATTTTACGCATTTCAGAGATGATATTGGTATCAAGTAAAAACATGGTTTGCCTTAATCAAATAAATAGTCAAGGTCGTCAAATTGTGGTAATGGCTGATTTTTGCGAATGCTATCAAAATCCACATCAAAATCCATTTTATCGGCATTTTTAAGATTTTTAAAAGTATCAGCAAGCGACACAAAAGCATTATCTTGTTTTTTATGCGACATCAGAGATAAAAACTCTTGTAATTGCACAAAAGTTTGATAATCTAATGCCACTTTTTCAATATTGCTGTTTTTATCTTTTATCAATACACTATTATCCATAAGAGCGGTAAATAACCGCTCGGCATTGATATTGGCATTTTGTGAAATAACGGTTGGCATATTTTCTCCTTTTTATAAATATCAAGTATAAATCGCCTCACTCACACTTTTCATCACAAGGGCGAATTTTAGGTCATCATGAGAAATATCGCTAAACGGATTTTTGATTTTGGCAATCCACCCCGACCCCAACGCTCCGTCTATGGCATTGCCTTTTTTGTCCCACATCTCGGTGAGTGTATAAGTCAAATTGCCTTTTGGTGTCATAATCTCCACATCATCGCCGACCATGAGTTTGTTTTTTATCTCTAAGGTCAAAAAGTCGTCCGCCACGTCTGACACTTCCGCCACAAACTGCTGATTGTCGGTTTTTGATGAGCCGTACTCGTAGTTTTGATAATCCGAATGCACATGACGGCGTAGAAAGCCTTCGGTATAGCCACGGTTGGCAAGTCCGTCAAGGGCGGTGATAAGCCCTGTATCAAAGGGTTTGCCCGCCAACGCATCATCAATGGTACGGCGATAGACCTGAGCGGTGCGAGCGACATAATAATGCGACTTGGTACGCCCTTCAATCTTTAACGAATGCACGCCCATGTTTACCAAATCAGGCACAAGCTCCACCGCACGCAAGTCCTTAGAATTCATGATATACGTCCCATGCTCATCTTCGTACATCGCCATAAGCTCGCCTTTGCGACCTTCTTCTTCAATGAGTACGACTTCATCAGACGGCTTTTCTACATAATCATCGCCCATAACGACATCGCCATTTAGATTGACGTTTTTAATCTCGCCTTGACTGGGGACAAACACTTCTGGACTGGCAGGAACGATGTCGCCCGTTTCATTTTCCACCGCCTTATAAGTGTTGTACGACCAACGGCAGGCATTGGTGCAAGTGCCTTGGTTGGCATCACGTTTGTTGATATAGCCAGAGAGCAGACACCGCCCAGAATATGCCATGCACAACGCCCCATGGACAAAGACTTCAATCTCCATATCAGGGACTTCTTTGATAATCTCGTTAATCTCTTTTAAAGACAGCTCACGGCTGACAATCACCCTTGTAATGCCCATTTGTTTCCAAAACTTCACCGTTGCCCAGTTCACGGCATTGGCTTGCACGGACAGATGAATGTCTTGGTGCGGAAAATGCTCTCGTATCATCATAATCATGCCAGCGTCCGACATGATGAGAGCGTCAGGCTTCATCTCAATGACAGGGCGAATGTCTTCAATAAAGGTTTTTAATTTGGCGTTGTGGGCTTGGATATTGACCACCACATAAAACTTTTTGCCAAGCGAATGGGCGTAGGCAATGCCCTTGGCAAGGTTTTCTTCATCAAAATCATTATTACGCACCCGCAAAGAATAACGGGCTTGCCCTGCATAGACCGCATCCGCCCCATAAGCAAAGGCGTATTGCATATTTTTAAAGGTACCAGCAGGGCAGAGAAGTTCGGCTTGTTTTTGGCTTGGCTGTTTGATTGTCATTGGTTGGCTCGTTTTGGCTAAATTTGTTAAACCCATTATTATAACAGAAATTTTGCCAAAAAACTTGACTGTATTAGTCAAGTTTGGGCGGTATTTTTATATTTCACAACGCATTTATCATCATCTGCACGCCCAAAATATGCTTACACAGTCCACGCTTGGTCTGATGTTTGGCATACCATTGGCAGGTGCATTTGGCATGGGTGTCTGTGATGACCACTGTATAAGTATGCTCGCCACTTTTGACATGGGCAAGGGTGTCATTGGGGCGATGATGAACGAGCGTGATGTTATCGTCTTTGATGAGTTTTTTGGCGTTATTTAGGCGGGGATTGAGCGATAATAATTTATTCATGTTAAAAGGCAGTCGGCGATAATAATAACTGTCGCTATACAAATCAAATCCCAACAGCCCAATCATGGATAAATGCGTGGTCAAACTTTTAACATCGTCAATATATAAATCATTGTCTATGGCTAATGTGGTCGGGTCAAAATTCTCATTACTTTTTAATAAATGATTAAAGGCATAAATATATTCAGTTGGCAATTCATGCGTTATTTTTTGTAATATATTACCTTTCCCCGAAAATCCCCGATGATTGTGCGGTGATATTGCCAATGTCAATCGCATATGTTTCATATAAATCTGTATTGCCATACTCTGGCTGTCTTTATCATCATTGATATTTTGAAAAAACACCATGTTATCAATATACGGCACCAGATTTTCTAATAACCGAAGTCGCTCCAAACCACCCACTTTTATGCTCCCTTTGGCATAAATGGGACTTATCACGACTTTATTTAATTTATAAGTCAAATATAGTGTGGCGTTATTTTTGGATTTGGGTATGGTATTAAAAAACTGCATACTTTGCATTTTATTTAATCTAAATATCTCCACCATGTCCGCCATATAGACCTGCACACTGGTTAGCCCCTTTATCCAGCGGTCGGGCAATTTCACTTTTTTCTCTTTGATGTTACCCACATCGGTGCTGATATTAACTTCTTTATCGCCCACGCTCATCATCATAAGTTCATTCTTTTTGACGGCATTTAGGGCATTTATCATCGGTTCATTAAAATCCACATTGGTCGTGCCATGTGCGATAAATTCGCCGTCCATGCCGTCCGATAACAAATCCAAACGGGCATACACCCCATTGCACGATGAAAAGCCTTCAAAACGCAACTCATCTCGCCCTGCACTGATAATCGGGTCTCTTAGTGATACAGGTATGGGGGCAAAACTTGACCGCACCACACGGCTTAGGCACATCAAGGCTTTGGCAGTCGGCAGTGGCTCGGTGATTTCGCCCCAAAAAAAGCATGGAATGTCGGCCAGCTCTTCGATGTCGGTATGATGAGATAATACCAATTCATCAAAGGTTGGTTTTTTTATCAATCGGCTGGGGGATTGATAACTGACATCAATATCGGCAAGGCTCATGTTTTTATCCTTTTAACTAACAGACTTCCTGCAAAACTCCAATTGAAGAAAACCGTTCGTGGTGAGCTATGCCTGCCCATAACGGTTTTCCGCTACCCTTCGACAAGCTCAGGGCGAACGGAAAACCTAGTTTTGCAGGAAGTTTAATTATAATTTACCAATTTTATTTACGATTGCCTTGACGCTACCCGATATCGCCACAAATTCATGTAGCTTTGTCATTATTTCATCATCGGCTTTGGTGTTTGATTGGGACAATAATAAATAATACAGCTCCAAATACTTTTTAAAATTGGTTGGTAATTTATCATCAAAACAAAGTTTTAATAACGTCTTTTCAATAATCTCTTTGACAATGACCGCATAATCACCACCATATTCAGACAGGCTTTGGATACATTCTACATAACGATTAAATGGGGCGGAGTTATGATTGGTCCATTCGCTACTATGTCGGGTAAAGGTATCAATATCCAATCTGTGATGACTAATGGCAAAACTCATCAAATCCACCACCGCCAATCTTATGGCTTTGTCTTTGGCAAAACAGCACGCCGTCATGATAAACTGAGTATAAGGATTATAAGGATAATCATCGCTCGCCATGATTTGCAATAATGGTAAGGCAATTTGAGCGTACATCTCTGAATCATCAAATACATAATTTGACAAAAATTTATCACTGTCTGTTTGATTAAGTGGTGTTAAAAATTTGGATAATGTCAATATCTGATTATCATAAATATCTGTATATATTCTTGCATAATAACAACTTTGGCGATAAATGTCCGAAGTATGAGCATATTTTAAATAAGCACTGATATCAAACCCGATATAATAACTACCCGTTTCAATATTTCTGCCACTTTGCCAATCATATGCCAATATTTGCTTGCGGTAATAATCTTGCCCCAATTTATCATTAACCACCACCTTATCAAATAGTTTGGCATATTCATGAGAATAATCCAGCTCTATATTAGGATAATGCGTTTTGGCTATGGTTGCAAATATGCCCCGCCATGCTTGATAATGCTCGCCTTTTTCATAACCAAACTTTTCGCTGATTGCTTGGGGTGGAATGGTCTTGGGTAATTCGCTCTGCCCAAAGGCAAATGCCAAGCTCTCACGGATAAGCTCATCTGTGATTTGGGGCAATAAACTAAGGGCAGGCTCTACACTCGCTCGTGGCGTGCGAGCCAATGCTATGGCATAATCGGTCAAATCAATCTCTACCCCCGCCTTCTGATAGGCGATGAGTCGCTCTACCAATATCGCAGGCTCTATATAAGCAGGTGCATGGGTTGGCGTGGATAATAGCGATAAGGGATTATCACTTTTGCCGTCATTTATCTTATCAAGTGCAATAAACTGCTTCACTATGGCATGATAAGAGTTTAAAAATTTATATTGATGAGTGCCGATTTTTTCATCTTTATTTTGATAAATGTGATTTAAAAATTCTGTTTCAAAAATTGTAAAGACATCATTGTCTGACCACTGATGACGGTATTTATCCAATACTGATTTTAATTGGGTGTTATCATCGCTTGGGAATTTGCCTTGTTGTTTTAAGGCTAAATAACTTGCCATATAAATCTCAATCTCTATGGGGTTATCGCCATGTTCTAATTGCCCAAAATTAAATAACAACTCATTAAAATCATCATAAAGCGTGATTTTTCGCTCATCGGCAAAATAATCAATATTGACGCTGTTATCATAATAATAATCTGTGCCTGTGTCATTCATCGGTTCATCAGAGACATTATTTGATAAATCATGCTCGCCATTATCTAGCATGGGCGTATAAATTGGGGCTAATCCTGATTTGATGTCATTTGGCAAAGTATCATAAATGGCGTGCAGGGTATTTTGTAGATTGTCGTATTCATCATCTAAGGCTTTTTTATTGGCGTATTTGGCAAGTATTTTTACCGCTCGCTCTTGTAGGGCTAATTCATTGACAAATAACACCGAGCTGATGATAGGATACAAATCTTTAATCAAATGTGGCTTGGTTTTTAATAATTTATCAAAGGACACAAGTAGCGATTTGATACCGCCTTTAAAATCGGCATTCATCATCACAGGACTAACGAATTCTATAAATTCATCTAATAAAAACCGCTCATCAAGAATGATTTGTTTGATAAGTTCAATGGCAAAATTAACCGCAGGTTTATAATCACTGTGCAATAAAACAAAAATCTGCTCTTGGTGTGTGATAAGCTCATCTATGGTTGGGGAGAGTGCTTTAAATAGCTCTTTAAAAAAACTTTTGCTGGTTGTTTTCCAAAGTCCTGTTTGGATTTCTAGGCATTTTTGTAGGACAAATTGACGGTCTAATTTGCCCTGTTTGATAAATTCAGGAATAAAATAAAGCCAAAATTCACCGTTTTTATATTCTTTAAATGTCTGCCTGTCTAAATAGTCAAATGATACCCAACTCACATCAGTTTCATATTCAAATAATAACTTGACATCACGAACCAAAATGTCTGATGACAAGATAAACTCTCGGTATTCATCAATGCTTAATTTCTTTTTAGGCATAGCATTTGGCATTGTAAATCTAGCGATTGTCATGGCAAATAGTTGGGGGTGATGGTCTATCAGCTTGTCATTTTCTAATCGTCTTAATAATGGATAATCTAATCCCCACATTATCTCTCTTTTAACACATTCTGCCGTAAAAGCATTAAACAGCTCTTTAAAATCAAAATGCTTGATGATGTCAAAAACCATGGGCGTGGTATTGTTTTTGTTATCCAAACTTTTATAATAATCAGGGTTGGACATATACCGTAACACCTGTGCAAAACAATCAAACCAACGCCCATTAAAATCACTGGGCGATAATAACGCCAATGCCAAACAAAACAGCATTCGCTCGTGATTGGGCGTGCCACGCACACCTGTGCCAACCGTTCTGCCGTTTTCTTTGACTTCATGCCGGTCCAGATAATATCGGCGGGCTTTGTTGAGCTGTTTTTTAAGCTCGCTTACGTTGCCTTGTTTGTGAGCGTCCAAAAAGGGAATGATTTGGCTAAGCTCGCCTGTGGCGATGATGTGGTCAAATTCGGCTAAGATGTCTTTTTTGGTTTTGGGGGCGGGTTGGGTCATGGGCGTTCCTTGTTTGGTAGATTTTGGGTGGATTGGGGTGTTTGGTTATGATAAACGTTATCATGGTTAAAAACAAGGGCAACCGCTTGGGTATAAATACTTAAAAAGTCAAAAAGTAGTCGTAAATTTTTGCAAAAAGTTTTAAAATAAAGATTTTATTCAACAAAAAAGGCTAACCCATGTCCGTCTATACCCACCTATCTGATGATGAATTTTTTGCGTTTTGTGGTTTGTTTGGCGTAAAATTTAAAAAAGCCATTCCAATTACCCAAGGCATCAAAAATTCCAACTGGTTTATCCAAACCGACAGCGACGTGGGCGATGAGTTTAGCTATGTGTTTACGCTATTTGAAGAGCGTGTACCTGCCGACATCATCAAAATGGCAACCGTCATGCACGCCCTACAAGACAAATTACCAATCGCCCCACCACTTGTCAAACTCACCGCCAAAGGCGATGACATCGGCTCCGACTGCGTCATGCGATACGAAAACAAAGCAATCCTAGTCGTGCCAAAGCTCTCAGGCTCACACCCCACCGCCACCGACACCGCCATGTGTCGTACTATGGGGCAAGCGTTGGCAACTCTGCATGAGACCTTACAAACCCTGCAACCTGCCGAAAACTATGGCGTGCCACTGTACGACTGGGCAAGGGTCAAAGAGCGTGAAACCGCCTATATGCCCACCGATGAAGCCCGTCTCATGAACGACATCTGGACAGCCTACGCCAATCTGCCCGATGATTTGCCAAAGGGGCTTTGTCATTTGGATATGTTTACTGATAATACCTTATGGGATTTTTCAGGCGATACGGCTCGCCTGACAGGGCTTTTGGACTTTACCGAAGTGTCGGTTGAGCATTATCTGATGGACATTGCCATTACCATTAACGATTTTTGTACGACTTGGGGCAATGCCACAGACGGCGAGAGCGTGAATTTTAACACCGACAAAATGACTGCTTTTATAGACGGCTACGAGCGTGTCCGCCCCTTAACCGACAACGAAAAAACCGCCCTGCCTGTCATGCTTGCCTACTCTGCCACGATTTTTTGGCTACTGCGTCTAAACGTCATCTACTATAACCGTGAGCAAGGGCGGACGGGCGATGATATTATGGTAAAAAATCCTGATTTGATGAAACGCTTGGCGAGTTTTCATTGGGGGCGTGTGGCTTGACCTAATTAAAAATCAACTAACTTCTGGAGCAACCCATGAAAACACTTACTGCCGATACTGCCAATAATTTTATTGAAAATACCCCTGCCGAACTTGCCACCGTGCAATCCTTGCTTGATGACATGATAGATGACAATTTTGTGATTTTGGATGACAGTACCACCCAAAGCTATATCCAGACCACGCCTGATGATAAAGACGGTTTTGTGGTAGAAGTGCGTTATTATTTTAGCGATGATGAGAGAGATTTTAAACATTATCGTAAAATTTGTGATGACATTTCGGCGGTATTTGATTATTTTGAGCAATTTTTTAATGGCAAACCAATCAATATAAATGATTGGCAGAACATTACCCAAGATTTTGAAGATCGGATATACATCAAACGCAAGACAAATCAAAAAGAGTATGAATACTATCTTATGCTCCATGATGACACCCACGAAAACATCATAAAGCAAATTCGCCATCTTGATGACAAGCACGATTTTTTGACCATTTATTTTAATGATGAAAATAGCGAGCCGTCATTAACCATACGCCCACAACATCATGATTATGAACTCACACTCAATCATCACGGACGCACCAGTCAAAAACTCATCAATAATATTGACCATTTAATAACAATAATCATCAATTTTTTAAATAACGACATGAGCGATTGGGTAAATTAACCCATGCTTAATCGCCCATTTTAATAAGAGAAAACCATGTGCCAACTACTTGGAATGAACTGCAACACCCCTACCGACATCGGATTTAGCTTTACAGGCTTTCGCCAGCGGGGCGGGGGGACTGACCATCACGAAGATGGGTTTGGTATCGCCTTTTTTGAACGTGGCGAGACGGGTAAGATAGGCTTACGCCAGTTCCATGACAATCAGCCGTCGCACCTATCGCCTGTGGCGGATTTGATAAACCATTATCCCATAAAAGCCATGAACGTCATCGCCCACATCAGACGGGCGACCATTGGCGAGAAAAATAACCTGTCCAACATTCACCCCTTTGTGCGTGAAGTGTGGGGCGAGCAGTGGGCATTTGCTCACAACGGGCAGATGACCGACAGCTTTATCAGTCGCACCGAACGCCTACACGCCAACGGCAATGCCGAGCATTATACCCCCGTAGGTACGACCGACAGCGAGCTTGCGTTTTGTTATCTTTTAAACCGTCTAAAAGCCACCTTTAAGTCCCGTCCGTCCGATGAAGCCTTATTTGCCTTTTTGACCGCACAATGCCGTTATCTGTCTGCCAATGGGCTATTTAACTGCTTGATTTCTAATGGAAATTGGCAACTGGCATATGCAGGCAGTCTGCTCTTTTATCTCACTCGCAAAGCCCCCTTTGGCGAAGCTCATCTGTCGGATGGGGAGATGAGTGTCAACTTTGGCGATGTCACCACCAGCAAAGACAAAGTGACGATATTGGTTACCATACCGCTGACCATCAATGAAAAATGGCAACAGATTGCCGTGGACGAATGTGTGGTATTTAGGGATGGCGACGTGGTATTTAGGGACACGCCCAGCAAAAAAACTTACTTGTCCATAGAAGATGGTATCGCTTTGGCAAGAAGTGTGGGGGCGAGTGTTTAGGGCGTATTGAACCTTTATAACACTATTTACAATATAGAAATGTTTTAGAAATAAACTAATCGTTTTTGCATGAAAAATGGCTAAATCTTGTTTTTCTTCGTCAAAAACTTGTCTGATAGAATGACTATCAGCCTGCGTTTTTTCCTTGAAAAACGTGCGATTTTTCTCATTTTTCATTGCAAATACAAAAGTTCAACACGCCCTAGTTTTGATTTTGAACAATTTGTGAGCAATCATGAAAAAATACATTATAATGCTGATGATGGCATGGGGTTTATGTAGCACCATTTTAACCGCCCACGCATGGCAACCTGCCACCATGTTAAACAGTCATGAAAAAGTGGTGTATTCTAGCTACACCGATAAAATTACCTGATACAAGTCGCCACCATCGGCAAAAGACCTGCCAACGGCTATCCTGTCATCTATGTGCTAGACGGCAATGCGTTTTTTGGGGTGGCAAGCTCTATCGCTCAAATGAATCACGACAAGCCGAGCGAAAAAAATCCCAAATCGCTCATGGTTGTGGGCATCGGCTACCCCACAGGGCGAGCCTTTGACATACCAAACCGCACACACGACTATACGCCACCGTCCGACAGCTACCCTGCTCCAACAGGCGAGCAGACGGCATTTGGTGGGGCGGATTATTTTCATGCTTTTATCGCTGATGAACTTGCCCCCATGCTAGATAAAGAATTTGGCATTAACCCCAATCACCGCACGCTCATCGGGCATTCTTATGGTGGATTGTTTGGGCTGTATCTGCTCATGGCTCGTAGCGAGAGTTTTGATAATTATGTCATCGTCAGTCCGTCTATTTGGTGGAATGACAAAAGCATTTTGGCTCATCAAAAGGGAATTATCGCCACGCCCAACATCAAAAACGTCCTTATCACACTCGGCGAACACGAGCTAAATGCCCGACACCGAAGCCCCAACGCCCCCACCACGCTAGAAAATAGCGATGCGTTTTTGATGAGTGAGTTTTTAAAAAATAAACTGCCCCATGCCAACGTAACTTTTGACTTTAACCCCAACCACGCCCACGGCGAAAATGCCTATCCGTCTATCATACAAGGCGTGAACATGGCGTATCAGGCGTGTAAGGCGGACTCAAACTGTTAAATCTTGTCAAGCAAAAAAGCATACGATAATCATTCGCTTTACAGTTTTATAAAACAGGTTTATAATAACCCACCAAACATAACAAGCTGATTTATCGCAATGCTACGAGTGGTTTTTGTGGTGTTGGCTATCATGTTTGGCACCTGTCAGGCAGTAGCTCACACATCATCAGGCGAATGCGACATACAATGTTTACGCCTTGCCTATGCCAAGCCTACCGACCAGTGGTTGGCACCGACCATTGATGACGGCGTGGCATGGGCAGAGCTTGCCCCCATTGGCACGCCACCCATGCCCACACCCCTAAGCGAGCTTGGCAAGCGGTTATTTTTTGAAACCGCCTTGTCATCAGACGGACAAATCGCCTGCATCACCTGCCACGACCCACGCCATGCCTTTGCCGACCCACGCCCCGTATCGCTTGGCGTATATGACCGACAAGGTACCCGCAACAGCCAATCCTTGACACATTTAGGATTAGACAGCCCACAGCACGCCTTTTTTTGGGACGGACGAGCCAAAACCCTGCACGAGCAAGTACTCATGCCCCTAACCGACCCCAATGAGATGAACATCACGTTAGACAGTGTGCCAAGCCGTTTGGCAAATGCAAATTATTTGCCACGCTTTCGGACGGTGTTTGGGCAACAAATGACCGCCATTGACATCAATCAAGTCGCCCACGCCCTGACCGCCTATCTGCACACGCTCACCCCTACACTCACCCGTTTTGATGAGTTTTTAAAGGGCGACATCACAGCTTTGAGTGATGCCGAACTGTTGGGCTTGCACCTATTTCGCACCAAGGGGCGGTGCATGAATTGTCATTTTGGGCAAGCGATGAGCGATGGCGATTTTCACAATCTCAATCAAACCCTAGCAGGACGCACCCGCCAAGACTTTGGCAAATATGACATCACGGGCGACCCTGCCGATTTTGGCAAATTTAAAACACCGTCTTTACGAAACCTTAGCACATCAAAACCGTGGTTTCATCATGGGCTATTTACCAATTTGCGTGGCGTGGTGGCGATTTATAACACCGGCATGGACATACCACCCACCAGCACCGCCCCACCCATTGCCCACGCTGACCACTTAGACCCACTCATCAAACCGCTGGGGCTGACCGCTGACGAGATGGACGCATTGACGGCGTTTTTGCTGACGTTGTAGCAAGATTAAAAAAACCAATCCTAAAAATCAGGCATTTTGTCCACAAATCCTCAATTGATGGATGAAATTTTATCAAAAGTGTGTTAAAGTACACTTATCTTGTAACTGATTATCAAATGATAATCAAAAGAGCTGTGATGATTGATAAAATCAATAATCAGCGACTAAGTCCACGATTTAAAAGGTGATTGATATGGGATTTACTAACAAAGATTTACGCAAGGCAGGTCTGAAAGTAACCTTGCCCCGCATGAAGATTTTGGAGCTATTAGAGAACGCAGAACACCACCACATGAGTGCCGAAGACGTGTACAAGGCACTTGCCGAGCAGGGCGAAGATGTCGGCTTGGCGACGGTGTACCGTGTGCTGACTCAGTTTGAGCAGGCGGGTATCGTTGAGCGTCATAACTTTGAAAACAACCTATCGGTGTTTGAGATTGCCCAAGAAGAGCATCATGACCATTTGGTGTGTGATGTCTGTGGTAAGATTGAAGAGTTTCATAATGCCATCATCGAAGATGAGCAAGAGAAAATCGCCGAGAAGTATAACTTCAAGCTGTCAGGGCATTCTCTGGTCTTGCATGGCGTGTGCGACAACGAAGAGTGTCAAAAAACCCTTGACCCTGCCAATAAAAGCTAAGCTAAATCAAGAGTCATAAAAAAGACTGGTCATTGCCAGTCTTTTTTTGTGGGGTGTTAGTTATAATCGCCCATGTCAATGGAGAGTTTGGCGGACTCTTCTTCGACTGCGGCGGCATTTTTACTTTCCAGTTTGATTTGTAGGCGTAGGTCGTTCGGACTGTCAGCGTGTTTGAGTGCATCTTGATAGGTGATTTGCCCTGATTCATACAAGTCAAACAACGCTTGGTCAAAGGTCTGCATGCCGATGTCACGAGAGCGTTTCATCACAGGCTTAATCTCGTGAATCTCGCCCTTACGGATGTAGTCAGCGATGAGCTGTGTGCCTAGTAGAATCTCGATGGCGGCACGACGACCTTTGCCATCAGGGGTTGGGATAAGCTGTTGGGCGATGATGGCGCGTAAGTTCAGTGACAAGTCCATGAATAACTGTCCGTGTCTGTCCGCTTCAAAGAAGTGAATGATACGGTCGATGGCTTGGTTGGCGTTGTTGGCGTGGAGTGTGGCAAATACCAAGTGACCCGTCTCGGCGTACTGGATGGCATAGCTCATGACTTCACGGTTACGAATCTCACCGATAAGGATAACATCAGGGGCTTGACGTAGGGTGTTTTTTAGCCCTTCTTCAAACGAGAGCGTGTCAATACCCACCTCACGCTGAGTGACGATACAGCCTTTGTGCTGATGGACGTATTCAATCGGGTCTTCGATGGTGATGATGTGACCACGAGAGTTCTCGTTACGATGTCCAATCATGGCAGCCAGCGTGGTGGATTTACCTGTACCTGTCGCACCGACAAGTAGGATAATGCCACGCTTTTTCATGGCAAGCTCTTTTAGAATCGGCGGTAGTTTTAGATCTTCGGTCGTGGGAATTTGCGTCTCAATCTTACGCAGTACCATCGCTGCCTTGTTACGCTGAATCATCGCTGACACACGAAAACGAGCGGTTTCGGCTTTGTCAGAGATGGCAAATTGGCACTCGTTGGTCTCATGGAACTCTTTTTTCTGAGCTTCGGTCATGATACTGGTCACCAGTGCCATGGTCTGCTCAGCGGTCAGTGGCGTTTTGGTCATGGGCAAAATGGTGCCATTGACTTTGAGTGATGGGGGAACGCCTTCGGTGATAAAAAGGTCAGAGCCGTTTTTGGCAATCATCACTTGTAGTAGTTTATCAAAATCCATGTGACCCCCTTATAAGAATGCTTCTGGCTGTTTGGCATAGACACGTGCCGTCTCTTTGGTGATGGTGCGAGACGCGACCAAGTTCTTTAACGTCTGGTCAAGGGTAATCATGCCTTCGCCTGCACCTGTTTGGATGGCAGAGTACATTTGGGCGATTTTGTTTTCACGAATCAGGTTACGAATGGCAGGCGTGCCAAGCATAATCTCATGAGCTGCCACACGACCGCCCCCGACTTTTTTGAGTAGGGCTTGCGAGATAACCGCCTGTAAGGACTCGGAGAGCATCGCACGAATCATGTCTTTTTCGGCGGCAGGGAATACGTCAATCACACGGTCAATGGTCTTGGCAGCAGAGTTGGTGTGGAGTGTCCCAAACACCAAGTGTCCTGTCTCGGCAGCAGTCAAGGCAAGGCGGATGGTCTCCAAGTCACGCATCTCACCGACCAGAATGATGTCGGGGTCTTCACGCAGTGCCGAACGCAAAGCAGCATCAAAGCCTAGGGTATCACGGTGTACTTCACGTTGGTTCACGAGCGATTTTTTGGATTCGTGGACAAACTCGATGGGGTCTTCGATGGTTAGGATATGCTCTTTACGGCTTTCGTTGATGTAGTTAATCATCGCCGCCAGTGTGGTTGATTTGCCCGAACCTGTCGGGCCTGTGACCAGTACCACGCCACGCTTAAAGTCAGAGACCTTTTTAAAGACAGGACCCATGCCCAAATCTTCCATGGTCAGAACCTTGGATGGAATGGTACGAAATACCGCACCAGCACCACGGTTTTGGTTAAAGGCGTTCACACGAAAACGAGCAAGCCCGGGGATTTCAAACGAGAAGTCCGTTTCTAAAAACTCTTCGTAGTCGGCACGCTGTTTGTCATTCATGATGTCATAAATGAGCTTATGCACGGTAGAGTGATCCATCTCGGGGGTGTTGATACGCACCACTTCACCATCCACACGAATCATGGGTGGTAGTCCTGCCGATAAGTGCAAGTCGGACGCTTTATTTTTTACCACAAAACGCAGTAGGTCTTCAATACTAGGAGCTGACATGGGATTGCCTTAAAAAATGAATAAACTGGATAAATTATGGGCTTATTATACAATATTTTGCTTTGCCATTAAACCACGTCCCGTCAGATATTACAATCCATTTTATGCCAAAGTTTATGCCATTTGTGGGGATTTTCTGCTAAAATACAAAGATTTAAGGAAAAACCATGACACAAGCTCCCCATCATTCATCATCCAACGCACTCATCGAGCGTCATACGGCAGTCAAAGAGCGTCTAGACGCCATCAATGACACCTACCAAGCCAACCCCAAAGCGGTGCTACTTGCTGTCTCAAAAACCAAGCCATCATCGGACATTGCCACACTGTATCAGGCAGGGCAGGGTGATTTTGGTGAAAATTACTTACAAGAAGCCTTGATAAAAATCAACGAACTGGCACATCTGCCGATAACATGGCACTACATCGGGCATATTCAGCGAAACAAAACCAAAGACATCGCCACGCATTTTGATTGGGTGCAGACGGTGGAGCGAGCCATCATCGCCCAAAGGCTAAGCGACCAACGCCCAGATGACCGCCCGCCCCTAAACGTGCTTATCCAAATCAACATCGACGATGAAGCGAGTAAGTCGGGCTGCCATATTGATGAATTAGATGGGCTGGTACAAGCCGTGATGGGTCTGCCAAAGCTAACCTTACGGGGGCTAATGATTATCCCTAGCAAAGACGGTACGGACGCATTTGTCCGCACCAAAGCGATATTTGATGACATCAAAGGGCGTTTTGATTTGCCTGACTTTGACACATTGTCCATGGGCATGAGTGGCGACATGGAGCAGGCGGTCGCCCACGGCTCAACGATGGTGCGAGTGGGAACGGCGATATTTGGTGAGCGGGATTATGGTTGATGTAGCATAGGCTCTTTGGGGCTGTTTTGTCTTGCCCACGCCACCAAATCTTTGGGGTAATGAATAAATTTGTGCAAGGGTGTATCGTCCAAGTCAAAAAGATAGACAAGGCATGCTGGCACAAATTCCCAGTAGCCAAAATAGCCGTATTCTTCTTCCATTCTAAGATGGCTGTTATGCCATAGCTTGTGATTGTGGTATTCGTACCATTCTTCTAGGTTTTGTCTTAACTCATCGATGATGGTGTCTTTGATTTTTTGGGTGTTGCCTTTGTGATGATATAAATCATCCAGACAATCACAGATAATCGTGTACCAAGGGTTGTTGTATAAAATATTATCGCCTTTTCCAGGTCGTACTGCTTGGTTGGGGTCAATAAGCCTAAACAAGCGGTCAGTCAATGCATCAGTAGCATCAAAGACATCTTGGTTTTGACCTTCTGCCAGTCGTTTGATGGTGGGTAATAAATCACGACAATCTAACAGGTAGGCTAGGCTGATAAATTGTAAGACTTTGTCAGAACCAGAGCCAAAGCCAAGCACACAGGGCAAGCTACCCTCCTCATAATGATGTTTGGCAATCGCTGCGGCTTCATTTTCTTTGCATTCGATACATTTGTATAGATAAGGAATCAGAGTTTTGATGTCATCACCTGCGGTGTAGGCGAGTAGGAGTTGTCCGTAATATATATCAAATAGGATTATCCAGTCTGGCTGTAAATCCACAGACAAGAAATTAAATTCATCCACATAATGGTTTTGGTCTTGTATACTGTAATCGGTAACATCATCATAGTATTCTTTCATTTTCTCATAATACGCTTTGGTCATAAACTTCTGACGGCGTTTTTGGGCGAAAGTTGTCATGAGAAATCCTTTTTAATTTTTGATGGTTTGATTTTAATGGTTTAATTTGATGGGTAAAACTAAGGCATGTTTGATGGGTTTTACAAACATGCCTTTTATCATTTGGATTACAACACCGAACGGGCGTCTTTGGTGATTTTCTCAATCAAGGCTTTGGCACGTTCGTTATCTAGCAGTTGATTTTTGCGGTCGTTTTTTAGGCTTTGGCATTGGTCGTACAGCTCCAAGCAAGTCAGTACCAACAGCTCTTCGTTACTGGGGTTTTTGCCTTTGACGGCACGGCGAAGCTCACGGATTTTGTCATTGATGTATGCCCCTGCTTGCTCCAACTGTGCCACTTCATCGACAGGGCAGGTAATGCGGTGTGATGACCCTGCAATGCTCAAATCAACCGCCTTAAAGCTCGGCTTGTCCGTTTTATCGGCAGGCTTTGTCGGGACTTTGGATGTTGTGGGTGTGGCGTGGGACGTGGCAGGGGTATTGCCAATATTGCCAAGCGTGCTGTCACTTGCTTTTGGGGCAGGCGTGGGCGTGGCAGGTTTGGCAGGGGCTGGATTTTCTGTATTTTGATTATTTTGGCTTTGGCTTAGATTTTGGCTTAGATTTTGGTTTGAGCTTAAACTTGGGTTTGAACTTTGGCTTGGGTTTGGGTTTTGTTGTGTTTTTTGCTCGGCGGTCTTGCTCGGCTCGCTTGGGGCAGATGTCTCATGCGATGGGCTGACTTTGATGTTGTTTTTGGCACCGAATTTGATGGCGGAATGAATGTTCATGAGTGTGTCCTTGTTGATTTTTATTGGTGATTTTGGTTATCAATTTTGCTAAGCCATGTTTGGATGACTTCGGCACGGCTGATGGCAAGGGCATTTTTCTCAGCAAGATCCTTGTTTTGTTTGGCTAGGCGTTCGTTGTCTTGGCTTAGCTCATCTAGGCGTTTGTCCAGTTCATCTTGGGCGGACAGTAGCTCTTTGATACGGGCGTGCAAGGCGTTGTTTTCGTCTTTGCTTTGGTTGATTTCAAGCTGTAACTGGCTGATTTGACGGGGGCTGTCATCATGTGCCAATTTGTGTTTGAGATTGGCAAGTTCGGTGGCGGTGATGTTGTAGCGTGCTTTTAGCTCGGTGATGGTCTGCTCTAAGAGTTGTAATTGGGTTAGCATGGGTGTTCCTAGGATAATGGGCGATAAGCGATTGTTCAGCGATGATTGGTGTGTTATTGTAGCATGAGATTTTAAAAACACAAAACACCCTTGACTTTTGCCAAAATGACGGCATTTATAGGGCAGTTTAACCAACAGTAACCAACAGCGAGAGCCTTATGAGTGATGATTTATCAGGATTTAATGACTGGACAGAAGCGTTTAGCACATGGACAGATGTCTCTATCAGTGAATTACATGGTCTCATGAGTGCCTTGATGACCGCCTGTCATCCCACGGACGTGGCAGGATGGTCGGCGATATTAACCGAGCTTAGCTTTGCCCTGCCTGATGAGCGGGCGTTGGAGTTGTTGGCGGAGTATGGTGAAGACGTAAGTTTTGCCTTAAAAGACAAAGATGACGCCTATGGCTATGAGCCACTGGTGCCTGATGATGAGCATGAGTTGTCCGAGCGGTTTTTGGCATTAAAAGACTGGGCAGGGGGCTTTATCACGGGGCTTGGCGTGGCAGAAGTCGCTTTGACGGCAGATGAACGTGAGCAGGTGGCTGACCTTGCCAAAATCGCCAGTATCCGCCCTGACGAAGAAGATGAGTTTGATGGCGACGAAGAAGAGTATCTGTACTTATTTGAATTTGCCCGCATGGTGCCAGTGAGCCTATCTAATCGCAAACGCAAAAACGTGGCGGATTTGTCCATCATCAAAGGCTTATCCCCCGACCGTCTCACCGCCAGCGAAATCCAAAAAGAACACGAAGCCCAAAAGGAGCTACCGCCTGTGTTTAATGCGATGGATAAAAAGCAGTAGGTGGGGCTATCCAAAATCGGTTTTTGTGGATTTGACAAATTTGACAATTTTAAAAAGGACGTGGCGAACATGTCCTTTTTAAAATTGTCATTTTCATAAATTTTATAAAGTTTTGAATGGGCTTGCAGGATAAATTGCAATTTGCCCTTGATAAATGAATTGCTTATATATGCCCAGCCAACTTAATATTTACCACGGGTTTGTAGGGGTGTGCTGAGCACACCCTTTGATGACGTTACTACACAAGGCATGCACAGCACGCCCCTACACCTAAACATCATTATGTTTGTAGTAATTTTAAAGTTTCTTAGGTTTAAATGATAAAAAATGATTTTAAGGGGAATTTTGTTTTTTTAAAATTGTCATTTTTATAAAAAATTATCCCAATTTAAAATAAATTTTCATATTTTTAAAAACACCCTTTATCATTCATTTTTTAAAATAAAATAATATAACATAACATAACATAACAAAAAATACAAATACGATGGCATAAAAAATTACCCAAATGATTTATTAGGAAAATCTTTAAATTGTCATAAAAATTTCATTGGAAATTCCCCAAAAATTTTGCTACATTAGAGTTAGGGCATGTTAAACATTGATAACATTTTATTGGAATTGATAAAGTTTGATGATTTAATCAATTTTTGCATGAAAAATGGCTAAATCTTGTTTTTCATCGTCAAAATCCTTGTTGATATTTCAATATCAACTGCGGACTTTTCCTTGAAAAACGTGCGATTTCTCTCATTTTTCATGGCAAATATCAACATTTAACATGCCCTAAGGAATTTATCAGACAAATAAATTTCTAGGTTTGCCAATGATTATTTTGTCAAATGAAAATGATGATTGGTAAGAATATTTTCTTTATCAATGATGACCGATGATTTTTATTGGTTATTTTGATAAATATCAGTAAATGGAGACAATCATGACCAAGCCTGCCACGATGAAAGCGATGACCTATTATGGAGCCGATGACATTCGTTTTGAAGAGCGACCCACGCCAGCAATTATTGACCCCACCGATGCGGTGATTCGCATGACCAAGACCACGATTTGTGGGACGGATTTGGGGATTTGGAAAGGCAAAAACCCTGAGATTGAAGCGACTGCTCGTGCCAAGACTGGCGAGTGGACAGGGCGCATCCTAGGACATGAAGGCGTGGGTGTTGTGGAAGAAGTTGGTTCAGCCGTCAAAAACTTCAAAAAAGGCGATAAAGTCATCATCTCGTGCGTGTCTCGCTGTGGTTCGTGCGAAAACTGCCAAAAACAGCTCTATGCCCATTGCCGTGCTGACGGTGGTTGGATTATGGGATATATGATTGACGGTACGCAAGCAGAGTATGTGCGTACGCCATTTGCCGACAACTCCTTGTATCATCTGCCCGACAACCTAAACACAGACGTGGCGGTGTTCTTGTCAGACGCTCTGCCGACAGGGCATGAGATTGGCGTGCAGTATGGCGATGTCAAACCAGGGGATTCTATCGTCATCGTGGGGGCAGGGCCTGTGGGCATGGGCGTGCTACTAACAGCACAACTGTACTCGCCTGCGACCATCATCATGGTGGACATGGACGATAACCGTTTGCAGATGGCAAAAGAGATGGGAGCGACCCACACGGTCAATTCATCATCGGGCGTGGCGGATGCCGTAGAAGCCATTCGTGCCATCACGGACGGACGTGGCGTGGACTGTGCCATCGAAGCGGTGGGCATTCCTGATACATGGGACATTTGCCAAAAGACTGTCAAAGAAGGCGGTAATATCGCCAACGTGGGCGTACATGGCACGTCGGTGAACTTTGAGCTTGAAAAACTGTGGATTAAAAACCTAAAAATCACCACAGGGCTGGTCAATGCTAACACCACAGGCATGTTGTTAAAGACCTGTGAATGCAGTAAATTGCCGATGGACAAACTTGCCACGCACCATTTTAAATTTGATGAGATGGAAAAAGCCTATGACGTGTTCAAACATGCGTCAGAGAATAAGGCGATGAAAGTGATTATTGAATATTGATATCGTATTTTTAGGGCGTGTTGAACATTGATAACATTTTTATAAAATAAGATGAAAATTTAACGCTTTTATCAATTTTTGCATGAAAAATGGCTAAATCTTGTTTTTCATCGTCAAAAACTTGCTTGATAGAATAACTATCAATCTGCGTTTTTTCCTTGAAAAACGTGCGATTTTTCTCATTTTTCATTGCAAATACCAAAGTTCAACACGCCCTAGTCAAAATACAAAGCACAAAACCCAAAGCGTGGCTTTGGGTTTTTTATTGGGTGTCGTCATGACAATGAGTGTTTGATGTATCACGCTTTGAAAACATTTAACCATCAAAACGGCATGTCATCATACAGGTCAAATGGTGATGGCTTGGGCGGTGGTGGAGTAACGGTCACTTCTAGCTCTACCTTGGGATGGTCGGTGCGGTCAAAGCCTGTGGGCGTGATGTGATAATGCGAGTGGGGATGGTCGGGGGCTTCGTGTAGGATGTCGCTGATTTGGGGCAGACGGTAAAAGGCTTGATAGAGTCCACGCACGCCAAACTTCTCAATGGCATCATGGTGCTTGTCCGCCATGTCGGACAGTACGGCATCACTGATACTGGCGGTACAGCTTATCATGGCAAGTTTGTTTTTAAAGGCGACAAAGGGCGATGTTGGGCTGTTTTTTAGGATGTCAATCATCTGCTCTTGGCTGATGTCATCTAGGGTGATGATGGTGCCGATACGCCCTGCTAGCTCATCAGGCAAGCCAAAGTCGGTGAGCCTAAGCTGGTGGTCGGGCGTGCCTTGTTGGGTTTTGGCATTCATAAAGCCGATGGGGGCTCTCTCATTACGCTGATGGATGTTAAAACTACCGCCTGGGACAAAGAGCATGCGACTGCTGTCAATACCGCCATTGTCGCTGTCTTTGACGGGAAAGGGGGTCGTGCCTTCGATGATGGTCAAAATCTCAGTCACCAAAGACAGATGATACGCCCCTAACATCAGACCATCATTGATGAATAATTTATCAAACTCATCAAAAAAGATGACCGAATGCTCTGCTTTGGCGATGTTCTTGTTGCTCGCTTGTAGCAGGCTTGCCCCGATGTCTGCCAACGTCATGCCTTTGTAGCCTGCGTTACTGATACTTGGGGCATTGACCGCCAAAAAATTGACATCAAACATTTTACACAGCTGTTTGATGATGTGGGTTTTGCCACTGCCTGTCTTACCCGTCAAAAAGATGGGGGCGGTGCTGGTGTGGCTGTCGGGGCTGTTGAGACTGTGTTTGGTTTTATCCTTGCTGTCTGTGGCTTTGTCTGTATTTTGGCTCTCTGTTTTATTGTTTGTTTTGCCGTCGGTGGTTTTGTTGTCCGTATTTTTATTTTCTATGTCATCTAGTGTTTTAAAAAAGTCATCATCAAGACCAAGGGCTTTACCAAATTCATCAAGGAATTTTTGTCGGTCGCTTTGAGATTGATAAGTTTTTTGTGTTTGTCTGTCTTTTTGACTGGTTAGGTGATAGAAAAAGACGGTGGATAGCTCACGCAGGGCATTCGGCTGATGTAGGACATAGCGACTTGCCTGCTCAAAGATTTGTTTGGGCGTGGGAATGGTGCCATGCTCGCCGTGGCTGTCGTCCTGCGTGATGGGTAGAACATCATCACGCAAGTTTTTGCTGAGCATGGCAAGGTCTAGGTATGCAGGTTTGCCCTGCTCGTCTGTCTGCACGGGCAGATGTAGCACCTTGATGGAGACGGTCGGACTATTGTTTGACAAAATAACTCCTTAATCAGCCAAAACAAACCAAGATGAGCCAAGCCAAGAGACTTAGCCCAGTACTTCAACCAGCTCGCCTTCTACCAAATGCATGCTAATCGCCTTATCAATGCGGACATTGACAAATTTACCGAGCAGTTCATCACTGCCACGAAAAATCACCGAACGGGTGTTGTCGGCTGTGCCATGCAGATAGCCATCTCGGCGGTTGGCACGCTCTTCGACCAGTACTCGCACGGTCTGACCGATCATCGCTCGGGTCTTGGCAAAGGTAGAATCCTTGATGACTTCCTGAAAAGTCGCCAATCGCTCTTTTTTGGTCTCAAAGCTGACATTATCGGGCAAATCGGATGCAGGCGTGCCAGGGCGTTTTGAGTAGATAAAGCTGTATGAATGGTCAAAATCTAACTCTTTGGCAAGATTTAGTGTATCGGCAAAGTCTTCATCGGTCTCATTAGGAAAGCCGATGATAAAGTCGCTAGATAAGTGCAAATCAGGGCGAATGGCTTTTAACTTATTGATTTGATTGATATAAATGTCAATGGTGTGATTGCGTTTCATCGCTTGCAAAATGGCATTAGAGCCAGATTGGACAGGCAGGTGCAAATGCGAGACGAGTTTGGGAATGTGGCGATAAGCGTCAATGATGTCATCGGTGAACTCTAAGGGGTGGCTTGTGGTGTAGCGAATGCGTTCAATGCCGTCAATGTGGGCGACATAGTGCAACAGCTCGCTAAATCGGCAAATCGTGCCGTCATCTTTTTCGCCCCGATAACCATTGACGTTTTGTCCCAAAAGGTTAATCTCACGCACGCCTTGTTCGGCTAGGCTATCAATCTCAGCAAGCACGTCATCAAGCGGACGAGACAGCTCTTCGCCACGAGTATAAGGCACGACACAAAACGAGCAGTATTTTGAACAGCCTTCCATGATAGAGACGAATGCCTTATAGCCTTCGACCTTTGGCTCGGGCAAAAAGTCAAATTTCTCAATGCTAGGAAATGATACATCAACCACGCCAATGCGAGTTTTGCCGTTTTTGCCAGTGTTGGTATGCTCTACGTTCAACGCTTTGGCACGGGCGGTCTTGGCGGTCAGCTCATCATACATCTGGGGCAGGCGGTGCAAGGTCTGCGGGCCAAAAACCATGTCCACATAAGGGGCACGTTTTTGGATATTATCGCCTTCTTGGGATGCCACACAGCCCCCCACGCCGATAACCAAATGGGGGTTTTTGTCTTTGAGTTTACGCCAACGCCCCAGCTCGGAGAATACTTTTTCTTGGGCTTTTTCACGGATAGAGCAGGTATTCATAATCAGCACATCGGCTTCATTGATGTCATTGGTAACGATCATGCCATGACTGTCGCCTAACACATCGCCCATTTTTTGGCTGTCGTATTCGTTCATCTGACAGCCTTGGGTGGCGATAAAGACTTTTTTGGGGGCGGTTGGGTCTTTGGGTAGTTGTTCTAAGTGAGACAAATCCAACTGCGATAGCGTGGGGGCGTGGGGCTTGGTGTCGGTTTTGGGATTAAAAGTAGCAACGGTCATGGTTTTCTCCAAGGGTTTGCCAAATGGGGGGTAAAGGGACTATTATAGCATATGGCAGTGGTATTTTGGAAAAATATGGCTCGCTCATTTGCGGTTTGTTCTTTTTTAAATTGCCCAAATTACCAAATTACCAAATTGTCAAATTGCTAACTTTATCTATTTCATACTCATGCCTGTTTTGCATTCAACCAACTTGATATTTACCACGGGTTTGTGGGGACTGGCTCATCACGCCCCTACATCCACACATCATTGAGCTTGTGGTAGTTTTGAAGTTTATTGGTGCACTCTGTCATAAAACTGTCATCAAACATTCACTAAGCTGTCATACAAATACGGCAAAATACGCACAGCGATTGTAAATTGCCATCTGCAAGCAGTCGCACCAATTTCCCCATTACATCGGAGTTTGTATGTCAGTTCAATTATCTTTTACTCATAAACTGCTTGCCCTAAGCGTGGCAGGCGTATTTGCCCTAACAGGGTGCAACCAAAACACCCCCGCCGAAGGCACGCCCATCGGTGCCGATGGCAAACCTGTCGAATCTGCCCCCACTACCACCGCCACCGCTCCTGCTGACGGACAAACCACCGCCCCAAGCACGGGCGAATTTGCCGAGCTAAAAATCACAGGGGCAGGGGCATCGTTCCCACAGCCCATCTATGCCAAATGGTCGGCTGATTTTAATTCTGCCACAGGTGGACAGGTCAATTACCAATCCATCGGCTCATCAGGCGGTATCAAGCAAATCAAAGAAAAAACCGTGGACTTTGGGGCGTCTGACGCACCGCTTACCGTGGACGAGCTAAACGCTGATGGGCTTATCCAGTTCCCAACCGTGATTGGCGGTGTCGTGCCTGTCATCAATGTTGATGGCGTGAGTGCAGGGCAATTAAAGCTAGATGGCGACACGCTTGCCAAGATTTATTTGGGCAAAATCACCAAATGGAACGACCCTGCCATCACCGCCCTAAACGAAGGCGTAACCTTGCCTGACGCCAACATTACCACCGTGTTCCGCTCGGACGGCTCAGGCACGACCTTCAACTTCACCGACTATCTCACCAAAGTGTCGCCCGACTGGGCAAGTGCAGTTGGCGTGGACAAAGCGGTCAAATGGCCAACGTCCGCCACAGGCATGGGTGGTAAGGGCAATGACGGCGTGGCAAGCTATGTGGGGCGTGTCAAAAACTCCATCGGCTACGTGGAATACGCCTTTGCCAAACAAAACAACATGGCTCACGTCTCCTTAAAAAATGCCCAAGGCGAATTTGTCCAGCCATCGGCAGACAGCTTTGCGGCGGCAGGCGACATTGACTGGTCGGCAGAAGCAGGCTTTAACAAAGTGCTGACCAATTCAGACACCAAAGGGGCATGGCCGATTGCGGCGGCGACCTTTATCATCGTCCACAAAAATCCCCAAAACCCCGAACAAGTCAAGGGCGTGCTTGAATTCTTTAACTGGGCGTATGCCAATGGCGATGATTCTGCCAAAGCCTTGGATTATGTGCCATTTAGCGATACGGCAGTTGGCTTGTTTAAGGCAAGCTGGGCAGAAGTCAAAGGGGCGGACGGTCAGCCGTTGTTTAATAAATAATGTGAATAAAAGTAAGGGCGGATATTTTCGCCCTTATGCCAAATTAAATTGGGTTAATCAAAAATATATAAATCGCAATTTAAAATAATTTGGAACTCGTAATGTTTTAAATGAGCTATAAAATATAGTTGTTTAATTTCAAAATGCACCAATGGGCGTGTGCAACACGCCCCTACAAAGGCATTATTTAAAAAATGTGGAATTGGTGCAAATTGTGGTTAATTCACTATAATTTAATATCACACAGGGCGAATGTGATTGCCCCTATAATTTTATAAAGTGATGTTAATAAAAATAGCCAATTTTCCAAATTATTTTGCATTACTAGGGCGTGTTGAACTTTTGTATTTGCAATGAAAAATGAGAAAAATCGCACGTTTTTCAAGGAAAAAATGCAGGCTGATAGTTATTCTATCAGACAAGTTTTTGACGAGGAAAAACAAGATTTAGCCATTTTTCATGCAAAAACGATTAGTTTATTTCTAAAACATTTCTATATTGTAAATAGTGTTATAAAGGTTCAACACGCCCTATTTAAATAAAGTTTACTTTAAAAATCAAAAGGTCAATCATGACAACACACACCGCCCATGCCGATAGCCTAAAAGGGCAATTAAACAAACAAAAAAAGCTAGACGCCATCTTTGTGCTTGCCACCAAATTTTTTGCCCTGCTTGTATTGTTGTCGTTGGGCGGGATTTTGGCATCGCTTGTTATCGGGGCAATCCCAAGTATGCAAGCCTTTGGCTTGGGCTTTTATACCAGTAGCGAATGGAATCCTGTGTCGGGTGAGTATGGGGCGTTGGCTCCGATTTATGGCACGCTTGTTACGTCATTTATCGCCATTTTGATTGCCGTGCCAGTGAGTTTTGGCATTGCGGTGTTTTTGACCGAGCTATGCCCAAAAATGCTCAAAAAGCCCCTAGGCATCGCCATTGAGCTTTTGGCAGGTGTGCCGTCTATCATCTATGGGATGTGGGGCTTGTTTGTGTTTGCTCCGTGGTTTGGCGATAAGGTTCAGCCGTGGCTCATTGAGCATTTGGGCGGATTGCCTGTGGTTGGTACGCTGTTTAATGGGGCTCCCATGGGCATTGGGCTGTTTACCGCAAGCCTTGTCCTTGCCATCATGATTATCCCCTTTATCGCTGCCACCATGCGAGATGTGTTCGCTGTTGTGCCTGACCTGCTAAAAGAATCCGCCTATGGCGTGGGGGCGACCACATGGGAAGTCATGACCAAAATCGTCCTGCCTTACACCAAAGCAGGCGTGGTTGGCGGTGTGATTTTGGGACTGGGGCGTGCTTTGGGCGAGACGATGGCGGTAACGTTTCTTATCGGCAACACCTTTAACATCACGCCCAGTATGTTCGCATCAGGGGTGTCCATCACGTCCGCCCTTGCCAATGAATTTGCCGAAGCGTCCAGCGAGCTACATTTATCATCGCTTCTGCATTTGGGTCTTATCTTATTTGTCATTACCTTTATTGTGTTGTCAATTTCTAAAATTATGCTCATGAAAATTGATAAAAAGGCAGGGAAATAAGGCGATAGATTAAAGGTAAGTTTTTAATTTTAAATAAATGTATTTTAAATAAAATTGTAAGGGCAATTTATTCGCCCAAATAAATACACCACCAACCCCAAAGGTTAAAAGAAGGTTATCATGACCACACTCACGCAAAGCAAACCAACTGCCCCAACGCCCAAATTCCATGAGCGGATGAATGGCACGTTGTACCAAAAACGCAAATTCAAAAACGCCCTTGGCATTGGTTTTACCATGTCAGCGATGGTGTTTGGGCTGTTTTGGCTTGTTTGGATTTTGATTACGCTGTTTTCTCGTGGGGCGACAGGCTTTATGGAATTGCCCATTTTTACCGCCAACACTCCGCCCCCTGCCACCGTGGGCGGTCTAAAAAACGCGATTGTCGGCTCGGCAATGCTTGCCTTTTCGGGGCTGTTTATTGGCACGCCTGTGGGGCTGATGGCAGGGATTTATTTGGCGGAATTTGCCGATAATGATGGCAAATTTGGGCGGACGCTTGGCGGTGTTACTCGTTTTTTAAATGACATTTTGCTGTCCGCTCCGAGTATCGTCATCGGTCTGTTTGTCTATGCTCTTATGGTGTCAGGCGGTCGGGGGTTTTCGGGTTGGGCAGGGGCGGTTGCTTTGGCTCTTATCGTCATTCCTGTGGTCGTGCGTACCACCGAGAATATGCTCGCCCTTGTGCCAAATGCCCTTAGAGAATCCGCCTACGCCCTAGGCACGCCCAAATATAAGCTCGTGGGACACGTTACCCTAAAATCCGCCAAAGCAGGCGTGATTACAGGCGTACTCCTTGCCTTTGCCCGTATCACAGGCGAGACCGCTCCGCTACTGTTCACCGCTTTAAATAACTTGTATTTTAGCATGGACATGAGTCAGACGATTGCCAATTTGCCAAATACGATTTATCAATTCTCCATGAATCCTGATATTACTTGGAATAAATTGGCGTGGTCGGCGGCACTCTTGATTACCCTTGCTGTTTTGTCATTAAATATCTTGGCAAGATTTATTGGCGGTAAGGAATATAAATAAGTATTTTAAAATTTAGCATTGCTTAATAAAGATACATTTTAAAAATTGGACGTGTAGGGGCGAATCACATTCGCCCAATTATCAAAATTCAATAAAGGGCAAATTGCAATTTGCCCCTACAAATCCACCCAAAGGTAGATTGAATTAACAATACCAAAAGTTTAATTATTCATTAGGAAAAATCCCATGTCAGCGTTATTAGAAAAACCCACCCAAACCCACACTTCATTTACCAATCATCAGGCAGATTTTATGACCCTAAATGCCCCCATTGTGGATAACCATACTCGCCAAACTGATAAAGTCATCGTGCCAAAAATGTCGGTGCGTGAATTGGACTTTTATTATGGCGATTTTAAAGCCCTAAAAGGCATCAACTTGGACATTGCCGACAAAAAAGTAACCGCCTTTATTGGGCCCTCAGGCTGTGGCAAATCTACCTTACTTCGCACGTTTAATAGAATGTATGATTTGTATCAAGGCATGAGAGCGGACGGGCAGATTATCTTAGATGGCGAGAATATTTTGGATAAATCGGTGGACGTAAACTTACTCCGTGCCAGAGTAGGCATGGTGTTTCAAAAGCCCACGCCTTTTCCGATGTCCATTTATGACAATGTCGCCTTTGGGGTAAAACTGTATGAAAAACTCTCAAAGTCGGAGATGGACGACAGGGTGGAGTGGGCATTAAAAAAGTCCGCCCTATGGAATGAAGTCAAGGATAAGCTAAAAGCGTCAGGGCTGTCCTTATCAGGCGGACAACAGCAACGCCTATGTATCGCCCGTGCCGTGGCAACCCGTCCCGAAGTCTTGCTACTTGATGAGCCAACGTCCGCCCTTGACCCGATTAGCACAGGGGCGATTGAAGATTTGATTGATGATTTAAAAGAAGATTATACCATTGCCATTGTTACGCATAATATGCAACAAGCGGCACGGTGTTCTGATTATACCGTTTATATGTATTTGGGCGATATGATTGAAATGGGCGAGACCAAAGAGATATTTACCAACCCCAAACAAAAAGCAACCGAAGATTATATTACAGGGCGGTATGGTTGATTTGTTTTTAGTTAAATGCTGATTATAAAAAGTTAACTTTAAAAATCATTTTTGTTAAATGATTTTTTTAAAAAAGACAATAGACTTTCTGCAAAACCCCGAATTAAAGAAAACCGTTCGTGGTGAGCCTGTCGAACCATAACGGTTTTCTTTAACACCCTTCGACAAGCTCAGGGCGAACGGAAAACTGGTTTTTTAGGAAGTTTAATTGACAATTTTAATAATTTTTAATTAAAATTTGGAAAAAATAATGGAAAAACACACTTCAAAATCCTACGACCACGAATTAACCGTTGCCAAAGAATTGCTCCTAACGATGGGCAATTTGGCAATCAGTAATGTCGGTAAAGCCATCAAAGCCCTATCCGATGGCGACAAAGAGCTGGCACGGGCGGTCATTGAGTCAGACAAGACAATCAATGACTATGAAAGACAGCTTGATGACAAAGTGGTCAAACTTGTCGCCATGCGTCAGCCCACGGCGGTGGATTTGCGGTATATCATGAGCATGAGTAAGGCGGTGATTGACCTTGAACGGATTGGCGATGAAGCAGTAAAAATCGCTCGCATTGCCCTATATGACACGCCCATTCATGCCAATGTCCACACCCTTGCCGACAATGTGCGTATGATGACGCTGGACGCTTTGGAAGCCTTTAATAATCACGACAGTCGTTTTGCCTTTGATGTCATGCAGATGGACGAGCTTGTTGATAGCGAGTATGGCGAACTGTTGGTGGCATTACAGGACAAAGATGAGATAAAGTCGTCCGAGATTATGCACACGCTGTGGGTATTGCGAGCGTTGGAGCGGGTGGGCGACCATGCCCGTAACGTGGCGGAGCTTGTCATCTATACCAGTAGCGGTACGGACATTCGCCATAGCGAGATGAGTGTGGTGCGTGATGTTGTGGGGGAGTAGGGTGGTTGCAAATAGTTACCCACTTTTGTGATGTTTTGTGTTATTGTTATAGTATTGTTATTTTTTGGCAATGCCCTATATGGGCTGTTGTGTGAATTAAGGATAACCCATGCCTACCATTTTAATCGTTGAAGACGAACCTGCCATTAACGAGCTGATTGCCACGACGTTACAGATGGCGGATTTTGAGACGGTGTCGGCGTATGATGTCAAGACGGCTCATCGTCAGATTGTGGACGCTCGCCCTGATTTGATGATATTGGATTGGATGTTGCCCCAAGGCACATCGGGGGTGGATTTTTGTCGCTTGCTCAAAAAAGACAGCAGTACCGATGACATTCCTATCATCATGCTGACCGCCAAAGGCGAAGAAGACAATAAAGTACTGGGGCTGGACGCTGGGGCGGATGATTATATGACCAAGCCATTTAGCACCAAGGAGCTGGTTAGCCGTGTCAAGGCGGTGTTACGCCGTAGCATGCCAACTGATAAAGTGCTGAGCGTGGGCGAGCTGTGCCTTGATGACAAAAGTCAGCGTGTCTCGGTCGCTGAGTCGCCTGTGGCGGTCAGTAGCACCGAGTATAAGCTGTTAAAATTTTTCATGACCCACCCTGAGCGAGTGTACAGTCGCAGTCAGATATTAGACCATGTGTGGGGTGGTAATGTGTACATTGATGAGCGTACCATTGATGTGCATATTCGCCGTTTGCGTAAAGTGCTTGCCCCGCATGGCGTGGACGGGCTGATTCAGACGGTGCGTGGGACGGGTTATCGGTTCTCTAATCAATGATTGATGATTCATTGGTTTGTTTTTGGGTGGGTTGTAGGGACAAATTGCAATTTGCCTTATGTCAAACTTGCATTGAGTAAAATTGTCCCAAAAACCTTATAAATAGTTTAAAATCAAAATGATATAACAAAAGCAAGGCAAGTTTCATGTTGGACGATAAAGGGTTTGATAAGAAAGGGCTTGATAAGACAGACACGACGGCAGATGTTGTCGGTCAGTCATCGGCTGTCAATACAAAGGTTGTCAATGCAAAGTTAGACACAGCCCCTGATTTATCCGATGATTTTTATCAGATATTAGAATCATCTGATGACATGCTGATGATATTAGACGAGCATGAACGGATAGTGTGGCATAACTCATCGGCACTGTTTATCTTGACCGCTTATGTGGATAAGCCGATTATCGGTGCTAAGATCTCATCGCTGATTTTAAATCATGAATTTTTGGAAAAATTCCCTGACATTTTTCACGCCATTTATCAATCTGCCAAATCGGCTAATCCAACCAACCAACCCAACCCAACCAACACCACCAAACCTGCCGAGCCTACTGCCAAATCCGCCAAGCAAGCCTTTGAGTTTTTTGGGCAGATTTACCGTGGCGAGATTTATAAGGTCACACTCGCTAGGATTAATAACGCCCATAACCACGTGCTTTTGACCGTCGCCAATTACACCTACATTCATCATCTAGAACAAATGCGAACCGACTTCGTGGGCAATGTATCGCACGAAATGCGAACGCCTTTGACGGTGCTGATGGGCTATATTGAGACATTCTCAAACGCCCCGAGCCTAGAACCCAAATGGCAACGGGGCTTTGCCTTGATGAGCGAGCAAGCACGGCGGATGAACAACTTAGTCAATGACCTGCTCATGTTGTCACGACTAGAACATGATGACAGCGAGCAACAAGTGGCGGTGGACATGCCCCGATTGCTCATGCAGGTCTTTGATGACGCCCGTGCGACCAACAAAGAGTTCGGGCATTTGCTAGACATACACCTAGACACCGAGCGTCATGTGCTGGGCATTGAGAAATATTTATACAGTGCCATTTTAAATCTTGTCATCAACGCCATGAAATACACGCCCACGGACAGCACCGAGACAGGCAGGCAGGGCGAGATTAGCATTTTGTGGGAAGAGACGTCAGATGGCGGACTGCTAAGCATTGCTGATAATGGCATTGGCATTGAAGAGACGCATTTGGCACGCCTGACCGAGCGGTTTTATCGGGTTGATAGTGGGCGTTCTCGTGCCACGGGTGGGACGGGGCTTGGGCTTGCCATTGTCAAGCATGTCCTGCACAAACATGGGGCAAGTCTGCACATCGATTCGGTGTTGGGTCAAGGTTCTACCTTTAAAATCCTATTTCCCAAAGAGCGATTGGTTTGATGATTTTAAAATTGGGCGTGACCATGATTTAGGGTTTTTTAAAAATATGTTAAAAGTGTATTAAAAATGGGTGTGCAGATATTGATAACACCAAATTTTAAAAGCTTTTTTTGATTTTAAAATTAATCTGACAATTTTATCACTTTTTATCCACTTAGCCACACAGCCAAAGGACAGTTATGTCAAGTATCATCGATGATGAACTCTTATGTGCCATTGATTTGGGGTCAAACAGCTTTCACATGGCAATCGCCTATGTCAAAGATGGCGAGCTAAAAAAAATTGCGTCCATGTCCGAAAAAGTCCAACTGGGGGCAGGGCTAGATGAGCAAGGTCATTTAAGTGCCGACGCCCAAGAGCGTGGACTTGCTTGCTTGTCTCGCTTTATGGGTCGCTTGGATAATGTGGCAGGCGAGCGTTTGCGTGTGGTTGCGACCAACACCCTAAGGCAAGCGATCAACAGCGATGAGTTTATCGCCAAGGCAAATCAGATTTTGCCTTGCCCCATTGAAGTCATCTCAGGGCGTGAAGAAGCTCGCCTTATCTATCTGGGCGTGGCGAACACAAACCCTAGTGATGAACTTCGGTTTGTCATTGACATCGGTGGTGGTTCAACTGAGCTTATCATCGGGCAGGGTGGTCATTCGCTCCTGACCGAGTCGGCACAGATGGGGGCGGTGAGCTTTACGCAGAAGTTTTTTAAAGATGGCGTGATAAATGATGAAGCCTTTGGGCATGCCATGCGTTCTGCCAAAAAAGAGATGGCTCAGCACATTAGACGCTATCAGAAAATGGGCTTTGAGCGAGTGATTGGCTCATCAGGGACGATTAAGGCGGTGCTGGGGGCATTGACGGGGCTTGGGCTTATCAAGCATGGACTGATTACCAAAGGGGCGGTATTGGCTCTAAAACAGCATTTGATGGATGTTGGGCATATTGAGCATATTGACTTACAAGGGGTCAAGGCTCATCGTAAGGCGATTTTCCCTGCTGGCGTGGCGATACTGCTGGCGGTGATGGAAGCCTTTGGGGTCAAGGCGATGAGCTACTCTGATGGGGCTCTTCGTGAAGGGGTCATGTATGACATGCTCTCACGTTTTGACAGCAATGACGCCCGTGATGGCGGGGTGATGAAGCTCATTGATAAGTTCAATGTGGACAAAAAACAAGCCAAGCGAGTCGCTAAGACCGCCCGTTTGCTCTTTGATGTCGCCCAAGAGCCACTGGGGTTAAACCAAAACGACCATGACCTGCTCAGACGCTCGGCACTGTTGCATGAGATTGGCATGAGTATCGGGCATAGTAGCTATCATCGCCACAGTGCGTATATCTTGGAGTTTGGCGAGATAGCAGGGTTTTCGCAGATGGAGCAGACCAGACTGGCAGGCATGGTGCGTTATCACCGCCGAAAAATCACCGCAAACGACCATAAGGCATTGATGGGCATCAGCACCGACAGAATGACCAAGCTGGCACTACTACTGCGTTTGGCGGTGGCGATTAACCACACTCGCACCGACATCCAAAAGTCTGACATCAAATTCACCCTGCACAGTCCGACGCACTGGGTGCTGGACATGCAAAAAGAGAAGCTGTTCACGGGGCTGGTTGATGAGATTGATAACTTTCTGTCGTGGGGCGTGACTTTGGATGTGCTAAGTCGTTGATTTATTTTTAAAAATTTAAAACGGCTAAAATTTTTTGAATTTTTTTTTAAAATTTTTAAAAAAGTGCTTGACGTCTGCCAAAAATCCTATATAATACGCACCCATACAGCGAATGCTGATAAGCGGGAATAGCTCAGTTGGTAGAGCACAACCTTGCCAAGGTTGGGGTCGCGAGTTCGAATCTCGTTTCCCGCTCCAAATTTTAAAAAGTCCAAATCGAAAGGTTTGGGCTTTTTTGTTGGTTAAATTTGTATTGAAAATCTGTAAAACTACTTGATAAATGATGAAATTATCAACAAAACCAATGTATTTATTTTACATCCTTATAAATTATTTTTATCAATTTGTCTAAAAATTCATCATATTTGGGATAAAACCCACAAATTTTCCTGTAAAATTGGCATAATTTTACATTGACGGTGGTTTAAATTATAAAGAGTTGTGTTATAATTAGCAAGATATGGCAAATTCGTTTGAATGTTGTCATAAATTTGTCTGTGAAATTAAGACAATCCGAGCGAAAATTTCCATACCTAAATTCATAGGTTAATAAGAGGACATACC
>NZ_JADFBZ010000026.1:0-37628 GCF_015223095.1 Moraxella sp. K127
AAATTTCTCAATGATAAAATTTATCAAATAATTCTCGCAATTTTACCAAAAAATGATAAACTAAGTTAAACTTTTAAATGATAAACATTCATGAAAACCGCCATTATCCTTGTCAATCTAGGCACGCCTGACGAACCCACCCCACAGGGCGTTCGCCGTTATTTGCGTGAGTTTTTGTCCGATACTCGGGTGATTGAAATTCCATCCTTTATTTGGAAAATTATCCTTAATCTGTTTGTATTAACCACCCGTCCCAAACGTGTCGCTCATGCGTATCAAAGCGTATGGACACAAGACGGCTCACCCCTGCTAGCGATTTTAAAACAGCAAGCAAGCCTGCTTGAAGACCACCTTGCCAAGCAGGGCAAAAACGTCCCTGTTTTTCCTGCGACTACTTATGGCAATCCTAACATCAAGGCGGTCATGGCGGATTTAGAAGATAAAGGCTATGATGACTTTATCGTCTTTTCGTTGTACCCACAATATTCGGCAACGACCACAGGGGCGGTGTTTGATAAAGTGGCAGAGTATTGCATGAAAAAGCGTAATATGCCCGCCGTGCAGTTTACCAGAGATTATCACGACCACCCGTTATATATACAGGCGTTGGCGGATAGTATTCGTAAGTTTTGGGCAGAGCATGGGCGAGCTGACAGGCTACTCATGAGTTTTCACGGCATTCCTAAGCCTTATGCTGACAAAGGTGACCCTTATGCCGATGAGTGCCGTAAAACGGCGGTGCTAGTCGCAAGCGAGCTAGGACTTGGCACACACGAATGGGCGATAAGTTTCCAATCACGCTTTGGGGCTCAGGAATGGCTAAAACCCTACACCGACGAGCTTCTGACTGAATGGGGTAATCAAGGCGTGTCGGTGCAAGTGCTAAGCCCTGCTTTTTCTGCTGATTGCTTGGAGACCTTAGAAGAGCTGGCGGTAGAGAACCGTGATAACTTTATCAACGCTGGCGGTAAGTCGTATCAGTATATCCCCGCTCTAAATACCGATGAGTTACATATCCAGCTCATGGCGGACATGGTGGGGCGGTATTTGTGAGTGTGCTTTGCTATACCAATTTTATGCCCAAATGCCAAAATTTTACCGCCAAAGTAGATGACTAAATCAAACAGGCGTGATAAACTAACAAAATTTATTTGAAAAAGATTTTTGGGATTTGGTGCTATGAGTACTTTTTTGACGATAGTCGTTGTATTGGTCATTTTGCTGGGGCTATGGCTGATTATCCGCAGTATGCTTGCCAAGGATTTTGAAGGCGACACCAAGACATTGGCGTACAAGGACGGTTTGCCGATTTTGCCCCGAGATGAGCGGGGGCAGTCGGCACTATCAGTGGAAACACAGAGCCAAGATGAGACGGTCAGTGCCGAGCCCGTCAAATCAGGGCGAGAGTTGGCTGATGAGACCAAAGCGGACGCCCTGTCAAGCCTTGCCATGGTCGCAAGCCAAGACTCTAATGCTCATAACACTCCCCAAGATGATGATGCCGACATACTAGCCGATGAACCCATTAAAAAAGAGCGGTTTACCGAGCCGTCAAGTGACTTTGTCCAGAACTCACCTGTGCTTGACCGTCATCTTGAAGAACAGCAAGCCTTTGACCAAGACAACGACCCCTTGCTCAATGCCCAAGAGACGGTTACGGTCGTCATCACCCCCAAAGACCAATACAATGGACTCTCAGGCAGGGCGGTGCTTGATATCGTCAGAGCCTATGGGCTAAAATACGGCGTGATGAACATGTATCATCGCTATGAGCGTGAAGACGGCACGGGCAAGCTGTGGTTTAGCATGCTGGGCGTGGGTTATGATGGTTCGGTGGAAGGCTTTGATTTAAACACTTTGACTGACAGCCATTTTAGTGCGTTATCGCTGTTCTTGTCTTTGCCACACCCCCATGCCTTGCGTGGTTTTGATAGCATGGTATCGGTCGCCCAGATGATTGCCAAAGACATCAATGCCGATGTGCATGATGATGAAGGCTATATCTTGGACGGGGCGTATTTGGCAAAACTGCGTGCCAAAGTTGCCGATTACCGTTAATCAACCATGATTGAAAAGCCGTCTTTGATAGGGCGGTTTTTTAAACGTTAAAATTTACCTATTTTTAAATTATTCAATTAAAATCCTAAAAACACCATGACTGATTTATTTACTTCTGCCAACTTATCTGCCGATACACCTGCCAATGACGATACAGCGATTATCGCCCAAATGCGACAGCTTATCACCGCCCTAAAACGCCATAACCACGCCTATTATGTGCTAGACAACCCAACCATTACAGACGGCGAATATGACAGTTTGCGTGCCAAATTAGTCCAGCTGGAAAATGACTTTCCCACGCTAAAACAACAAGACAGCCCGACTGATAATGTGGGCGATACGCCCTTGCCGTTTTTTACCCAAGTTACTCACGATTTGCCCATGTTGTCGCTTGGTAACGTGTTTAATGCCGATGACATGGCAAATTTTGTCCGCCGTGTTAATGAGCGTTTAGACAGCAAAAACCAAAATCCCGAATTTGAAATGGAGCTTAAACTGGACGGTTTGGCGGTATCTTTAAAATACATCAATGGCGTATTTAGCCAAGCCGTAACTCGTGGGGATGGACGGGTGGGCGAAGACATCACGCACAACGTCCGTACCATTCGTAACCTACCACTTGTACTTGATGATTGCAAAGACATTGATCTTTTAGAGGTGCGTGGCGAGGTGTTAATGCCAAAAGCAGGATTTTTAAAATTAAACGAACAAAGTCGTAAACGTGGCGAGAGGGTCTTTGCCAACCCCAGAAACGCAGCAGCAGGGTCATTAAGACAGCTAAATCCTGCCATCGCCAAATCCCGTCCATTGGCTTTTTATGGTTATTCGGTCAATCAAGGTCTGCCCAATGCCATCACAACCCAAAGTGGAGCAATGCGTTTTTTGCAGGCACAGGGGTTTCATGTATCGCCCTTTAAAGTGGTGGCAAATTTACAAGACATTGATGACTTTTATCAAGCGACCATAGCAGGGCGAGATGAGTTGCCTTTTGAGATTGATGGCATGGTGGTTAAATTAAACTCGCTTGCCTTACAAGATGATTTGGGGTTTTTAAGTCGTGAGCCACGTTGGGCGACTGCTTACAAATTCCCTGCCACGACCGCCACAACACGCCTACTGGATGTAGAATGGCAAGTAGGGCGGACAGGACAGCTCACCCCCGTGGGCAAACTTGACCCTATCAATGTCGGGGGCGTTACCGTAAGCAACGTTACCTTGCATAACTTCGGCGAGATTGGACGGCTTGGGGTCATGATAGGCGACATCGTGAGCATTCACAGGGCAGGGGACGTGATTCCCAAGGTGTCAGGCGTGATGACGGATTTGCGTGATGACAACGTGCGTGAGATACATTTGCCGACCGCTTGCCCTGTCTGTGATTCGCCCGTGGTGCTACCAGACGGTGAAGCTCTGGCACGTTGCATGGGGGGGCTTGTTTGTACCGCCCAAGCCCAAGAAGCCTTGATACATTTTGTTTCACGCAAGGCCATGGATATTGACGGTTTGGGATCGCAGTGGCTCATTAAGTTTTTTGACATGGGGCTGATTAAAACGGTGGCGGATATTTATCGTCTGGCAGATAAGGTGGCAGTTTTGCAAAACCTAGAAGGCTTGGGCGAAAAGTCGGTTGCCAATATGTTATCCGCCATTGACAAATCAAAAGCCACAACCCTACCACGTTTTATCTTTGCCTTAGGCATTCGTGGGGTGGGCGAGAGTACGGCACTAAACCTAGCCGAGCATTTTGGCGAGCTTGACAAACTACAATCGGCAAGTGTGGACGAGCTGTTAAAGGTGGTGGATATTGGTGAGATTACCGCCAAAAATATCCATGAGTTTTTCCGTGCCGAGCATAACATGGCGGTGGTAGATGATTTGGTGGCGTTGGGCGTGCATTGGCAAGCGGTCATCAAGGACACAGGCAACGCCCCCCTTGACGGACAAACGTGGGTGGTAACAGGCACGCTTGGGACAATGGGTCGAGACGAAGCCAAAGCCCATTTGCAAGCGTTGGGGGCGAAAGTCTCAGGGTCGGTGTCTGCCAAAACCAGCGTGCTACTGGCAGGCGAGAAAGCAGGCTCTAAGCTAGATAAGGCAAATGAGCTTGGCGTGCGTGTGGTGGGCGAAGATGAGTTTATGGCGTTGCTTGCTGAACATGGTAGATTATAAAGATTGGTTATGTATTGACAAAGGTTTAAAACTGTTGGTAAATTTTTGTTTTAACATTTGGATAGGGCAAATTGCAATTTGCCCCTACGATACTCTGTCAAATGATAATTTTACCCTGTCAAAACTACTTATCCGATTTCAAAACGCCAATGTAAAAACGGGCGTGTTCAACACGCCCCTACAAGGTATTATTTTAAAATTTAGCATTGACATTATTTGCTAAAATTTATGTAATTAAAAAGGACTTACCATGCCCCACACAAACACCCCCAACACCCAAAACCTATTTTCCATGATAGGTTTGGTTATCGGCTGTGTGCTGTTTGGGCTTGGCAGTCTCATTGTCGCCCATGTGGATAGCGTGGGGGCGTATGCCATGGCGTTTTGGCGACTGAGTGTGTCGGCACTCATCTTTTTATCGCTTGCTCTGATATTTCGCCAGCCTTTCCCCAATTCACGGCGTGCGGTCATCTTGGCACTCATCTCAGGCGGTGCGTTGGGGCTTGATTTGGGGCTTTGGCATGAGAGCATCTATGCCGTAGGGCCGGGCATTTCTACTTTATTAAATAGCTTGCAGATTTTCTTTTTGGCATTCATCGCCTTTGCGTGGTTTGGCGAAAAACAGACCAAATTACAACTGTTTAGCCTGGTACTTGCGTCCATTGGCGTGGCACTCATCGCAAGCCCTGAATTTGCTCACAACTCGTCCGCTTTGTGGGGTTTTGTGTCGGGGATTTTGTCGGGGGCGTTTTTGGCGGTGTCCATGTCCTTTGTCAGACGTACGCATGAAGTGGCAGATGTGGCGATTTTCCCCATGATGACTTTGGTGGGCGTGGGCGGTGCGTTGGCTCTATTGCCACTCATGCTGATGTTTGATGTGGGTAAAATCCTACCAACTACCCTGCCCGAATGGGGCTGGATACTCGTCTATGGGGCGGTCATGCAGTGTATGGCGTGGGGGCTAATTGCCTATTCTATCCCCAAAATCGCTTTGTCTTTGACGGGACTGCTACTTTTGACCGAACCTGTTGCCACGCTCATCATTGATTATTTTTGGCTAGATAAACCGATTGATGCCATGCAATGGGGCGGGGCGTTTTTGGTAATGTTTGCCATTTATTTGGGGTCGCCCAGAAAGGGATAATTAGAAAAAGGGCAATGGCAAATTGGGCAAGAAATTTACCCAATTTACTGCCGTATTGGATTATTGCCCCAACACCGTTTTAATCAATTTTTCAGCATTGGCAAGGGTATTTGCCACGTCAGACGGCTGTATTTGACTGCCTTTAATCAACTCATTGGCAGGGGTGTATATGACCTGTACCTGCCCATCAGTTTCGGTGATTAGCACCTTTAAGGGTAATGCTAGGGCAAAAGCAGGGTCTTTTTTCATGAGCGGTGTGCCTGCTTTGGGGCTGCCATAGATAATCACGGTGGCAGGTTGCATGGTCATACCGTCATCTTGGGCAGCTTTGGCGTGATCAATGGTGGCAAATACAGTCATGCCTTTGCTTTGGATGGCAGATTTTAGGCGACTAACCGTGGTATTAAAATCATAAGGGCTAATTAGATTGGTGTGAGTCATGGCGGTGGCTTTTGTTGGTTCGTGGACAGGACTGATGGCAGTACATGCACTAAGCGATAAGGTTAGGGCAAGCAAGGCCAAGCTGGGGGTTTTCATGATATTTTCCTAAAATAAATTTCCTAAAAATACAACTGGGCATCTTTGCCTTTGTCATCTGTTGTGCTGTCATAAAAATGACTGTTTTGGTTTAAGGCAGTTCAACTACAAGTTAAATTTTTAAATCAAGTCATCAATAATTAATTGCATCATTAAAGATTTAACATGATGAAGATTTAACATGATGAGTCTGACATGCTCCATATTAGCACCAAATGAGATAAAAATAAAGTCAAAAATTTTAGTAAAAGTTCAAAAAGTACTTGCAAATACCAAAAATATGTATATAATAGCAGTCCTTAACAACCTTAGGCGACTGGCTCAATTGGTAGAGCAGCGGACTCCAAATCCGCAGGTTGGGGGTTCGAGTCCCTCGTCGCCTGCCATCTTTTTATTTCCCCTTTTTTAATCATCACTTCCTTATTTTAAGGAAATCTTTTGCATGAGCGACAATAAGAATAATCCCCAAAACGACACCAAAAGCGATTTAGAAACTCGCTTGGCAGACGCCAAAGCCACTGCCGAGAGCCTACTAAATAAACGCAAAGCCGTTGTCGTCTCCGAAGAAAATGTCGTTGATGTGGCAACCACTCGCTCTGGTGTGGATATCGTGCTGTGGCTCATCGCTATTTCGGCACTTATTAGCTCTACCTTGATTTCTACTTATTTGCCACGCTATTGGGCACCTGCCACCGAGTCAATCACTCAGCTGCTTATCACGGCAGGACTTGTGCTGTTGGCGGTGATTTGCCTTGCCTTTACCCATCAAGGACGAGCCTTTAAAGTATTGCTAAAAGACGCAGGCATTGAGCTTCGCCGTGTGACATGGCCGACCAAAAACGAGACCTTTAAATACACATGGCAGGTCATTGTGGTGATGATTATCGTGGGTTTTATCGTGTGGCTTTTAGATAATTTATTTAATTATCTACTTGGGTTTATTTTGCATTAATCTTATCTCTTATCGGCTTATATCATTAGGAAAATCATCATGCGTTGGTATATCATTCAAGCATTTTCAGGTTATGAAAAACAAGTTCAACGTGCCTTAATTGAACGTATCAAAAGAAGTGAGCTGTCCGAGTATTTCGGTGATGTGCTTGTGCCGACCGAAGAAGTGATTGAAATGCGTGATGGCAAAAAACGCACCGTTGAACATAAACTATTTCCCGGTTATGTGCTTATTGAAATGGAAATGCGTGAAGATACATGGCATGTGGTTAAAGACTGCCCGAACATCTCAGGCTTTATCGGTGGCACCAAAGACCAACCTGCCCCCATCACCAAAGTAGAAGCTGACCGCATTCTAAACCGCATCAATAAAGGTGCAGACGCTCCAAGACCGAAGACCATGTTTGAGCCAGGTGAAGAAGTGCTTATCATCGACGGGCCTTTTGCCGACTTTAAAGGCATGGTCAAAAAAGTGGATTATGAAAAATCCAAACTGTCTTTGACGGTCAGTGTGTTTAGTCGTCCGACAGACGTTGAGATTGAATTTGCAAAAGTTGAAAAAACAGTTTAATTTTTTATAAAAACCTGTTATAATAGTCTTTTAGCTCTGAACAGATGTTCGGGGCTTTTGATTGACATACAAATCAGCACCGAGCTGATTGTAATTTAGGTGAATTTGGAAGTGTTTTCAAATTTGAACATCACGGGGAGCTATTTTAGCGTTATCACCCACCATTGGAGAGTATTCTCATGGCAAAGAAGATTGATGGCTACATCAAGCTACAAGTGCCTGCTGGCAAAGCAAACCCATCACCACCTATTGGTCCTGCTTTGGGTCAAAAAGGCGTGAACATCATGGCGTTCTGTAAAGAATTTAACGCCGCTTCTGCAAACATCGAACCAGGTCTGCCAATTCCTGTGGTCATTACCGTATTTAATGACAAGTCATTTACGTTTGTGATGAAGTCACCACCTGCGGCAGTATTGCTACGTAAAGCAGCTGGCATTGCCAAAGGTTCTGCTGTTCCTAACAAAACCAAAGTTGGTACAGTAACTCGTGCTCAACTAGAAGAAATCGCCAAAACCAAAGAAGCGGATTTGACCGGTGCTGACCTAGACGCAGCGGTACGTACCATCGCTGGTACTGCTCGCTCAATGGGTCTTAATGTGGAGGGTGTATAATGGCTAAGCTAACCAAGCGTCAAAAGCTAATTGCTGAAAAAGTAGATAGCAACAAACTATACACCATCGAAGAAGCGGTTGAGGTTCTAAACAGCCTACCTGCCTCTAAATTCAAAGAGTCTATCGACATCGCCATCAACCTAGGTGTTGACCCACGTAAATCAGACCAAGTAGTTCGTGGTGCGACCAACCTACCTGCTGGTACTGGTAAAACCAAACGTGTTGCGGTATTTGCCCAAGGTGCTGTTGCTGACGCCGCCAAAGAGGCAGGTGCGGACGTTGTTGGCTTTGAAGACCTAGCAGAGAGCATTAAAGCGGGCAACCTTGACTTTGATGTGGTCATCGCTTCTCCTGATGCGATGCGTGTTGTTGGTCAGTTGGGTACTGTATTGGGTCCTCGTGGTTTAATGCCAAACCCAAAAGTTGGTACAGTAACTGCCGATGTTGCTACTGCGGTTAAAAACACCAAAGCAGGTCAGGCTCAGTATCGTGTAGATAAAGCAGGTATTATTCATGCTTCTATCGGTCAAGTAGGCTTTACTGGTGAGCAAATCGAGCAAAACGCAACTGCTCTACTAAATGACCTAAAACGTGCTAAACCAGCCACTTCTAAGGGTATTTATATCAAGAAGATTACGCTATCTAGCACCATGGGTCCTGGTCTTGCCATTGACCCAGTACCACACCGTGCCAACAAATAATCCTTGATGGATTTGGGCGAAAAATCACAAATTGCTTGCTTTTTGAGATTTTTCGCTTATAATGGTGCAATTTTATGACAAGTTACCCGCATGACTTGCTCATAAAAACAGATTTTAAGACATTAGCTCAGCACAACGGGTTGTGCTGTCTAAGACCGTAGGTGTTGGTAGTTATTCTTAAACATCAGCCTAATGAATGGGTAAAATCATTCGCCTACGCAGACGGTGAAAATCTCGCCGTATATTCGGTGCAAGTCTTTATTTATATTGGCTTGTAAAATTAATTATCACTTAGTGATAAATATGGAGACAACCCATGGCACTAAATCTTCAAGACAAACAAGCAATTGTTGCTGAAGTAAATGAAGCTGCCAAAGTTGCCCTATCTGCTGTTGTTGCCGATTCTCGTGGCGTGACAGTGGGTCAGATGACCGAACTTCGTAAACAAGCTCGTGCAGCAGGCGTTGAGATGCGTATCGTACGTAACACGCTACTACGTCGTGCCTTAGAAGGTACTGACTATGCTTGCATGAATGATGTTTTCGTAGGTCCTACCTTGATTGCATTTTCAAATGAACACCCAGGTGCTGCGGCACGTCTGTTCAAGGAATTTGCCAAAGGTAATGACAAGTTCGAAATCAAAGGTGCAGCTTTTGAAGGCGAATTTATTGATGCAAAATCTATTGATAAACTCGCAACCCTACCTACTTACGACGAAGCGATTGCACGTCTGATGGGTACCATGAAAGAAGCCGCAGCGGGCAAACTGGCTCGTACACTTGCCGCTCTTCGCGACAAAATGGAAGCCGAAGCCGCTTAATCTTAGACATCGGTTATCGCTTTTATTTAATCAAACTTTTTATTCAATCTTTATTTCATAGGAATAATTGCTATGTCACTAACTAACGAACAAATCTTAGATGCTATCGCAGCTAAATCAGTTATGGAAATCGTTGAGCTTATCTCTGCGATGGAAGAAAAATTCGGTGTATCTGCTGCTGCTCTAGCTGCTGCTCCTGTTGCTGGTGGCGACGCTGGCGGTGCTGCTGAAGAAAAAGATGACTTCAACGTTGTTATCACTTCTGCTGGCGACAAGAAAGTTGCTGTTATTAAAGTAGTGCGTGAAGTTACCGGTCTAGGTCTAAAAGAAGCCAAAGACCTGGTTGAAGGTGCACCACAAACTGTTAAAGAAGGTGCTTCTAAAGCTGAAGCTGAAGAGCTTAAGAAGAAACTTGAAGAAGCTGGTGCTTCTGTTGAACTTAAATAATCTAAGTTTAACCGCTTAACTCATTTTTCTTAGATTGATAATCATCAATTTAGCACAAGAAATTTGATAAAAACCCCATTTTGTTATTGCAAGATGGGGTTTTTTACTGTATAATTGGGTATTTGACCTTTTGTGTTAGCACGGTCTTTTAAGCTGGTGTCAGCACACTTCAAAAAGGACAAACGCTCCCTATGCACAAGCCATATTTTTAAAGTTTTTGATAAGCTAAATGCGTTACCGTGTTTGGCGTGTTTTTGTGTCTTTGATATTTAAAAATGTAGGGCAAAAGAGCAGTAGTTAATTTTTGAAGATTGGTAGTTTTCTGGTACTCAATCAGAGTGCTTTTCTTAGTTTAACGTAAGGATTCTTAATGGCATATTCTTATACTGAAAAAAAACGTATTCGTAAAAGTTTTTCTCGTCTGCCTGATGTGATGGACGTGCCGTACTTGCTCGCCATTCAGGTGGATTCTTACGAGCAGTTTTTACAAGAACACAAAAAACCTGCTACCCGTGCTAACATCGGTTTGCAAGCAGCGTTTTCATCTATTTTTCCCATAACCAGTCATTCTGGCAATGCTGAGCTACAATACGTCGAATATTATCTGGGTGAGCCTGAGTTTGATGAGCGTGAATGTATCATGCGTGGCTCAACCTTTGCCGCCCCCCTACGTGTCAAGATTCGCCTAGTGGTCAAAGACAAAGACGCCAAAGACAAAGAAAGCAAAGCAGCGATTAAAGACATTCGTGACCAAATCGTGTACATGGGCGAGATTCCGCTCATGACCGACAATGGTACGTTCATCATTAATGGTACTGAGCGTGTGATTGTTTCACAACTTCACCGCTCCCCCGGCGTGTTCTTTGATCACGACAAAGGCAAATCACATTCTAGTGGTAAAGTACTTTATAACGCCCGTATCATTCCTTATCGTGGCTCATGGCTTGATTTTGAATTTGATGTCAAAGACTTGGTGTACGCCCGTATCGATCGTCGTCGTAAATTGCTTGCAACCATCATCTTGCGTGCCATTGGCATGAACACTGCGGATATTTTGTCCACATTCTTTGAGACCGTAGATGTCTTTAAAGGCGACAATGGTTTTGAAGTTGAGCTTGTGCCTGAGCGTCTACAAGGCGAGATGGCACAGTTTGACATTGTCTCGCCTGAGGGTAAGGTCATTGTTGAGCAAGGTAAGCGTATTAACGCTCGCCGTATTAAGGAAATCCAAGCGTCTGGCATGACCAAATTGGCGGTGCCTGATGAGTATCTGTACGAGCGTATCCTTGCCGAAGACGTGATTTATCATGATGAAGTGCTTGCCCGTGCCAACAGCTTGATTGACCATGAATTGCTGGTTAAACTGGCTGATAAGAACATCAAAGGCTTTAAAATCCTATTTACCAATGACATCGACCATGGGGCGTATATCGCTGACACACTGCGTGCTGACACGATTACCACGCGTGAAGAGGCACTCATTGAGATTTATAAGGTCATGCGTCCAGGCGAGCCACCAACCTTGGAAACTGCCGAAAAACTATTTGAATCAATGTTTTTTAGCCACGAGCGTTATGACTTATCAAACGTTGGTCGCATGAAGTTTAACCGTCGTTTGGGTCGTGATTTTGTAGATAGCGACAGCATTGAAGTGCAACGTGAGCAGGGCGTGTTGTCTAATCAAGACATCATTGATGTCCTAAAAGAGCTGATTGAGATTCGTAACGGTCGTGGCGAAGTGGACGACATCGACCATCTGGGTAACCGTCGTATCCGCTCGGTGGGCGAGATGACCGAGAATCAATTCCGTATCGGTTTGGCTCGCGTGGAGCGTGCAGTCAAAGAGCGTCTGACCGCTGCCGAATCTGACAACCTATCGCCCCAAGACTTGATTAACTCTAAGCCTGTGGCGGCGTCCATCAAAGAGTTTTTTGGTTCATCACAGTTGTCCCAGTTCATGGATCAAAACAACCCACTGTCAGAGATTACGCATAAACGTCGTGTTTCTGCCCTAGGTCCTGGTGGTTTGACCCGTGAGCGTGCAGGCTTTGAGGTGCGTGACGTACATACCACGCATTATGGGCGTGTGTGTCCGATTGAAACGCCTGAGGGCCCAAACATCGGTTTGATTAACTCATTGGCGGTCTTTGCCAAAACCAATAACTTTGGCTTCTTAGAAACGCCTTACCGCCGTGTGATGGATGGTAAGGTAACAGATGACATTGAATACATGTCTGCCATTGAAGAGGTTGGGGCTGTTGTTGCCCAAGCAGATTCACCCATGAATGAGCATGGCGAGCTGACCGAAGAGATGGTGATGGTGCGTTATCATGGCGAATCGGTGCGTATGAGTCCCGATAAAGTAACGCACATGGACGTATCGCCACGTCAGGTTGTGTCGGTAGCAGCGAGCTTGATTCCATTTTTGGAGCATGACGATGCTAACCGTGCCTTGATGGGTTCGAACATGCAACGTCAAGCTGTGCCAACTTTGCGTGCTGATAAACCGCTTGTGGGTACAGGCATGGAACGCCATGTTGCTCGTGACAGTGGCGTGTGTGTTGTCGCCAAGCGTGGCGGTGTGATTGAAGAGGTTGATGCCAGTCGTATTATCGTACGTGTCAATGATGCTGAAATGATCGCAGGTGAGGCAGGTATTGATATTTATAATCTCATCAAATACACCCGTTCCAACCAAAACACCTGTATTAACCAACGCATCATTGTCAATGCTGGCGATGTGATTGCTCGTGGTGATATCTTGGCTGATGGCCCATCTACTGATTTGGGTGAACTTGCTTTGGGTCAAAACATGCGTGTGGCGTTTATGCCATGGAATGGGTATAACTTTGAGGACTCTATTTTGCTCTCTGAGCGAGTGGTTCAAGAAGACCGTTTCACCACGATTCACATTCAAGAGTTAACTTGTGTGGCTCGTGATACCAAACTTGGGCCAGAAGAGATTACAGGCGATATTCCAAACGTGGGCGAGGCAGCTCTATCAAATCTTGACGAAGCGGGTATTGTCTATATCGGTGCTGAGGTGGATGCTGGCGATATTTTGGTTGGTAAAGTAACACCAAAAGGTGAAAGTCAGCTGACCCCAGAGGAGAAGTTACTTCGTGCCATTTTTGGTGAAAAAGCGGCGGATGTTAAAGACACATCTTTGCGTGTGCCGTCATCAACTAAGGGCACAGTTATTGATGTGCAAGTCTTTATCCGTGATGGATTGGAAAAAGACAGCCGTGCCAAAGCCATTGAAAAAGCAATGCTTGATGATTATCGTAAAGACCTAAAAGAAGAGCTGGTGATTTTTGAAGCAGCGGCACGTGGTCGTATCATCACGTTGCTAGATGGCAAAAAAGTCTCAGGCGGTGCAGGCTTTAAAGCAGGTACAGTACTGACAGGTGCTGACATGGAGAGCTTAGCACTTGAAACCTTGCTTGACATCCAACCTGCCGAAGAGGAAATCTCTGAACGTCTCACTCAGATTGCTGATTACTTAACCGATAAGCAAAAAGAGATTGATGATAAATTTGCCAGAAAAAAAGCCAAACTAACCGCAGGTGATGATTTGGCTCATGGTGTGCAAAAAATCGTGAAGGTATATTTGGCGGTAAAACGTCGTATCCAACCTGGTGATAAAATGGCAGGTCGTCACGGCAACAAGGGTGTCGTCTCTCGCATCATGCCGGTTGAAGACATGCCTTATGACGAAAACGGCAATCCGGTGGACATCGTGCTAAACCCACTGGGCGTACCATCTCGTATGAACATCGGTCAGGTGCTAGAAACGCATCTGGGCATGGCAGCACGTGGTTTGGGTGATAAGATTAACGCCATGTTACGCTCACAAGTTGCTGTTGGCGAGTTGCGTGAATTCTTAGATAAGATTTATAATCAAGTCGGTGGCGAGCAGGTGGATTTGGACAGTTTGTCCGATGAAGACATCCTAGCCATGGCTGAGAATTTGCGTGCTGGTGTGCCAATGGGTACGGCAGTTTTTGATGGTGCCAAAGAAACCCAAATCAAAGAGCTGTTAGAGCTAGCAGGGCTTGATAAATCAGGTCAGCAAACGCTATATGACGGACGCACCGGTAAGAAGTTTGACCGCCCCGTCACGGTTGGCTACATGTACATGCTAAAACTTAACCACTTGGTTGATGATAAGATGCATGCTCGTTCTACCGGTTCTTACTCACTGGTTACTCAGCAACCACTTGGTGGTAAAGCTCAGTTCGGTGGTCAGCGTTTCGGTGAGATGGAAGTGTGGGCGTTGGAGGCATATGGTGCAACCTATACCTTGCAAGAAATGCTGACTGTGAAATCGGATGACGTTGAGGGTCGTACTCGCATGTATAAGAACATCGTGGACGGCGAGCAGTACATGAATCCGGGCATGCCTGAGTCATTTAACGTACTAACCAAAGAAATTCGCTCTTTGGGTATTAACATTGACCTAAAAGAGAAAAAGTAATTGCTGTTAAGTTGGGTGCTTGTCGTTGATGAGCACTAGCTTGCGATGACATAAAACTAAGCGGAGAAGTCATTTGAAAGATTTATTAGACATCATGAAAGGCCCTGCTGATGGCGGGGTAAAAGAGTTTGACAGCATTCAAATTTCTTTGGCAAGCCCTGATACCATCAAATCATGGTCGCATGGCGAAGTCAAAAAACCCGAAACCATTAACTACCGCACCTTTAAGCCTGAGCGTGACGGTCTGTTTTGTGCCAAAATCTTTGGGCCTGTCAAGGATTTTGAATGTTTGTGCGGTAAATACAAACGCCGTAAATTCCAAGGCATTATTTGTGAAAAATGTGGCGTAGAAGTCACTGCCGCCAAAGTTCGCCGAGATCGCATGGGTCATATTGAGCTTGCCAGTCCTGTGGCGCATATTTGGTTCTTAAAATCCCTGCCAAGCCGTATCGGTCTATTGCTTGATATTACTCTGCGTGATATCGAGCGTGTGCTGTATTTTGAAAGCTATATCGTTACCGACCCTGGCATGACAGGGCTTGAAAAATATCAACTGCTAGATGATGAGCAATATTTTAATGCCCTAGAACAATATGGCGATGAGTTTATTGCTAAGATGGGTGCAGAAGCGGTTCAAGACTTGCTAAAAGACATTGATGTCGATGGTGAGATTGATGAGCTCCGTGCGACCATTCCCCAAACGGGCTCTGAGACCAAACTTAAAAAGATGTCAAAACGCTTGCAACTGTTAGAAGCGTTCCGTGATTCGGGTAATAAGCCTGAATGGATGGTAATGACCGTATTGCCTGTATTACCGCCTGATTTGCGTCCATTGGTGCCACTTGAAGGTGGTCGTTTTGCCACGTCTGATTTGAACGATTTGTATCGCCGTGTCATTAACCGTAACAACCGTCTAAAACGTCTGTTGGAGCTCAACGCCCCTGACATCATCGTGCGTAATGAGAAGCGTATGCTCCAAGAAGCGGTTGATGCCTTGCTTGACAACGGTCGTCGTGGTCGTGCTATTACAGGTTCAAACAAGCGTCCATTAAAGTCGCTTGCGGACATGATTAAAGGTAAGCAAGGTCGCTTCCGTCAAAACCTTTTGGGTAAACGTGTGGACTACTCAGGTCGTTCGGTGATTGTGGTAGGTCCAACCCTACGTCTACACCAATGCGGTCTGCCTAAGAAAATGGCATTAGAGCTATTTAAGCCATTTACTTATGCCAAATTATTGCAAAACAACATTGCTCAGACTATCAAAGCTGCCAAAAAAATGGTAGAGCGTGAAGAACCTGTGGTGTGGGATATGTTGGCAAGTGTCATTCGTGAACATCCTGTGCTACTGAACCGTGCCCCAACACTTCATCGTCTAGGCTTGCAAGCCTTTGAGCCTGTGCTTATTGAAGGTAAAGCCATCCAGCTCCACCCACTCGTGTGTGCGGCATTTAATGCTGACTTTGACGGTGACCAAATGGCGGTACACGTGCCATTAACCCTAGAAGCTCAGCTTGAAGCTCGTGCCTTGATGATGTCTACCAATAATATCCTATCGCCTGCCAATGGTGAGCCGATTATTGTGCCATCACAAGACGTGGTACTTGGTTTGTACTACATCAGCCGTAGTCATGTCAATGCCAAAGGCGAAAATATGGCGTTTAGCACGGTCAATGAAGCTTTGCGTGCCATCGGTTCTGATGACTTATCTGTCAATGCCAAAATCAAAGTGCGTGTTACCGAGACGATTTTGGATGAAAAAACTGGCGAGAAAACAACCAAAACCGAAATCAAAGACACGGTTGCAGGTCGTTTGCTTATCTGGAACATCATGCCAGAGGGCATGGCATTTGAAGAATGCAACAAAGAGATGACTAAGAAAAACATCTCTAAGTTACTAAACTCATGCTATCGCAAACTGGGTGTTAAAGAGTCTGTTCTGTTCGCTGACCATTTGATGTATCTAGGCTTTGCCCAAGCGACCCTATCAGGCATCTCAATCGGTATGGAAGACATGGTGATTCCACCAAACAAAAAAGAGATTGTCGATGCTGCGGACGCCGAGGTACGTGAGATTGAACAGCAGTTTGAGGGCGGTTTTGTCACCGCAGGTGAACGCTATAACAAAGTGGTTGATATTTGGTCTCGTACATCTGATAAAATCGCCAATGCGATGATGGATAACTTATCGACCGATGAAGTGGTAAACAGTCAAGGTGAGATTGAGAGGGAAAAATCTTTTAACTCCATCTACATGATGGCAGACTCTGGGGCTCGTGGTAGTGCTACACAGATTCGTCAGCTTGCTGGTATGCGTGGTTTGATGGCAAAACCAGACGGCTCTATCATTGAGACACCGATTAAAGCGAATTTCCGTGAAGGCTTGACGGTACTCCAGTACTTTATCTCAACGCACGGTGCCCGTAAAGGTCTTGCCGATACCGCCCTAAAAACCGCTAACTCGGGTTATCTGACCCGTCGTTTGGTAGACGTGGCACAGGATTTGGTGATTACGCATGATGACTGTGGCACCGACGCAGGACAGCTCATAACCCCTGTGATTGATGGTGGCGAGATTGTTGAGCGTTTGGGTGACCGTGTACTGGGTCGTGTGACCGCCAAAGATGTTATTAATCACGATGGCGAAGTGGTTATCCCAGCAGGTACGTTGATTGACGAGCGTCTGGTTGAAGTGCTGGATAATAACGCCATTGATGAGGTGTATGTGCGTTCGGTCATTACCTGTGAAGCAACGCAGGGCGTATGTGCCAAGTGTTATGGTCGTGATTTGGCTCGTGGTCATCTTGTGAATATCGGTGAGTCAGTCGGTGTTATGGCAGCTCAGTCCATTGGTGAACCAGGTACACAGCTAACCATGCGTACGTTCCACGTTGGTGGTGCGGCAAGTGCAGCGTCAGTGGATAACAGCGTATCAGTGGGCAATAACGGTACGGTACGTTTCCACAACATGAAGACCGTAGAACACGCCGATGGTCATTTGGTGGTCGTGTCACGTTCGGCAGAGATTGGTGTGGCGGACGCCCAAGGTCGTGAGCGTGAGCGTTATAAAGTGCCTTATGGTTCTAACATCTTGGTGCGTGATGGTGCCGAAGTGAGTGCTGGCGATGTCATTGCCAAGTGGGATCCGCACACCCACCCAATCATTACCGAGTTTGCTGGTACGGCACGATTTAGTGATATTGCCGATGGCATGACCGCAACGGTTAAGGTGGATGAAACCACGGGCATGAGCTCCTTTGAGATTTTGGCAAGTAAAGACCGTCCAAGTCTCTCCAAAGACTTACGTCCTGCCATCATCCTAGATACGACAGACGGGCGTGAAGTGGTGTATTTCCTACCTGCTGAGACTGTGATTCGTGTGTCAGAGGGCGAGGCGGTAACTGCAGGTTCGGTACTCGGTCGTGTGCCACAAGCCACATCAGGTACCAAGGACATTACCGGTGGTCTGCCACGAGTGGCTGATTTGTTCGAAGCTCGTAAACCAAAAGACCACGCCATCATGGCAGAAGTGAGCGGTACGGTGTCATTTGGTAAAGAAACCAAAGGCAAAAACCGCTTTGTCATCACTGATGAAGAGGGTAATGAACACGAAGAGTTGATTCCAAAATGGCGTCAAATCAACGTCTTTGAGGGCGAGCATGTCGAGCGTGGCGAGATTGTCTCTGATGGTCCGCAAAACCCACGTGACATCTTACGCTTAAAAGGCGAGACAGCATTGGCAAATTACGTGGTTAATGAAGTTCAAGAAGTTTACCGTTTACAAGGCGTGAAGATTAACGATAAGCACATCGAGGTTATCGTTCGTCAAATGCTCCGTAAAGTAGAAGTGATTGACGGTGGCGATTCTAGCTATTTCAAAGGCGACCAAGTGGAATACACCAAAGTGCGTGCCTTGAACGAAGAGCTTATCGCCAATGACAAATTCCCAATCGTCTATGAGCGTCAGCTACTGGGTATTACCAAAGCATCGCTTGCCACCGAGTCGTTTATCTCAGCAGCGTCATTCCAAGAGACCACACGTGTCTTGACGGCGGCAGCAACGATGGGTAAAGTGGACGACTTGTCTGGTCTCAAAGAGAACGTGGTTGTTGGTCGCTTGATTCCTGCTGGTACGGGTTTGGCGTATCATCAAAACCGCCAACGCCTTGCCGAGCGTGGTTTGGAGCCAGTCATTACTGTAACCGAAGACCCGTACACCAAGCCTGCCGACCCACTACTGGCTGGAACGGACGCCAAAGATGACTTTGCGGCGGCTTTTGCCAGTGAATTTGGTCAAAGTGAATAATTCTTAACAATAAAAAAGCTCGCTTAGGCGGGCTTTTTTATGTCTCTTAAAATGAAGTTGATGTTTTTATTTAACATAATATTTTAAAAATAGTCCATTTTATTTACAGTCATTTAACTTCAAAATACACCAATGACAGTAGCAACTGTATCCCATAAAAAAGACACAGCCTTCAACAATCATTCAACACAGCAGATTAACAACAACGTAGATGATAATCTGCCTGCCACACACTGTCATTTTTGACAATGGCGTTAATGACGGTTAGAAGTTTACGCATACAAGCGTTGATGGCAACTTTAAATGGTTTGCCTTTGTTTATCAAACGCTCATAAAACTGTTTAAATTTAGGTTCATGTTGTCTTGCCACATTGGTGGCATTGTACAAGACATTACGAACCGATTGCCTACCCCCTGTACAGTGGCTTTTCCACTTCATGGTGCCACTTTCTTTGGGGTATGGGGCAACACCCACTAAGGAGGCGATTTGTTTGTTATTTAGGGTACCAAGCTCAGGCAACATTGACATCAAAGTGGCAAGGGTGAGATTACCAACCCCCTTGATGTCTTTAAACTTTTTTGTGGTGTCATCAAAGTGTTTATTTAACGTGTCAATGTCTTGTTCTAGCCTTGCAATCTGTTCATCAAGGTAGCTAATGACCTGTTTAACACTGTCAAGCTGGCTTTGATGTAAGCGGTTTTTCTCTTGAACACGCATTGATACAAGCTGAGTACGCCGAACAACCAACGCTTCTAAGTGTTCTTGCTCCTTGCTGGGTGGTGCATAAAGGTGTTTGGTAAGTTCAAGCTCATCGAGTGTTAAAAACTTGGCGTATAAAGCAAGCATTTTGGCATCTTGATTGTCTGTCTTAGCATTAGAATAAGACCTAGCAAACTGACTGGTTTTATTAGGGTTGGCAATCACCACACGAAAACCTGCTTGATACAGGGCTTTGGCAAGGGGAATTTCAAGCCCACCTGTGCTTTCAAGCACCACCAATGATAGATGTATACCTGCATTGGTGTTAAGATAAGCCACCGCTTGTTTGATGTCGCCCCCTGTGTTTGAAAAGGTTTTGGTTTTGTCTTTGCAAGAGAGTGATACCACAAAGACTTTCTTACCCACATCAATGCCGCAGTAAATGGCAACATCCGTAGGATTAGAGGCTTGTTTGTTTAATTTAGCATTCATCATTAACCTGCCTTGTATTCGGTTTTGAGTCTATCAACTGTACGGTTTTTTTGATGAAATGTTATCCACTCTTAGAGCTACGAGGCGAACTTAATCTTGGGTGTTACCCTTAATGGTTCTAAGGTGCGTGCAAGATGTGGATAACGGGTTTTTGCTTATTATAACTCATTGGAGATATACAAGGGTGCGTAGTACGCACCAATAAGATTTCTATTTAAAAAGGTGCGTGGGACGCACCTTACCATACGATAAATAAATTTTTTAAATTTAGCATTGGTGCAAATTGGGGTTAATTGACCATAAAACCTAAAAATTGATACGCTCTGCAAGGGTCAATTGTAACTTGTCTTATGGATTGTGGGTAATCTGTATGTTGATTTTGGTATTTTTAAAAATTTATTTAACATAATATTTTAAAAATAGTCCATTTTCATTTATTTTTCCCAACCGATCATCAAATTATCATTTATACTAATGATATATAAATAAAAACTTATAAATAAATTCTTTTTTATCAAAATAAATCGTTTTTCATTTGAATGAAAATTTGCCATACTATACCCAACTTATAATTTTTCGTTATCTACCAATAGGATAATCTTATGAAAATGATTAGCGTGGTGTTAAAGCCATTTAAGTTAGACGCAGTGCGTGAGAGCCTATCAGAGCTTGGTGTTGCAGGCATGACCGTTAGCGAAGTCAAGGGCTTTGGTCGCCAAAAAGGGCATACCGAGATGTATCGTGGGGCGGAGTACGTGGTTGATTTTTTGCCAAAAATTCGTCTGGACATCGCCGTCAGTGATGACATGGTGCAAAGTGTGGTGGCATCTATCATGAGTGTGGCACAGACAGGTCATATCGGCGATGGTAAGATTTTTATCATGCCGTTAGAGCAGGTGGTCCGTATTCGCACCGGTGAGATGAATGAGCAGGCTTTATAACTGGGTGAATGACAGATTGGCAAACTTAATAAGGGGTAATTATGAAAATTTTAGCAAACAAATGGCAAATCGGTTGGCTGTTGCTACTTGCCACAACCGCCCAAGCTGATGACGGCATCAATCACGGCAATAGTGCGTGGGTGCTGACCGCCACGGCATTGGTGCTGATGATGACCTTGCCGGGTTTGGCATTGTTTTATGCTGGCATGGTGCGTAAGAAAAACATCTTATCAACCATGATGCACAGCTTTGGGGCGACAGCGGTGGTGTCGGTGCTGTGGGTGATGATTGGCTATTCGTTGGCATTTAGTGATGGCGGTGCTTTGCAAGGGTTTATCGGTGGTACGGCACACGCCATGCTCTCTGGGGTGGGCATTGCTGAGAATAGTGGCGATATTCCTTTGGCGTTGTGGGTGGTGTTTCAGATGACATTTGCGGTGATTGCGGTGGCGATTTTGGCGGGGTCATTGGCGGAGCGGATGAAATTTGGCTCATTTTTATTGTTCTCGGGCTTGTGGGTACTGCTCGTCTATGTGCCAGTATGTCATTGGGTGTGGGGCGGTGGCTGGCTGACAGGCGATGCGTTGGACTTTGCCGGTGGGACGGTTGTCCATATCAATGCTGGTGTGGGTGGTTTGGTGTTGGCACATCTGCTTGGCAAACGCCAAGACTATGGGCGAGCCAACCTTGCTCCGCACAACCTTGTCTATGCCTTAATCGGTGCAGGGCTGTTGTGGGTAGGGTGGTTTGGCTTTAACGGTGGTTCGGCTCTGGCAGCAGATGGCGTGGCAGCGATGGCAATCATCGTCTCACAGGTGGCGGCAGCGATGGGATTATTGACGTGGCTGTTGTGTGAATATGTGGTGCGTGGACGGGCGTCGGCACTGGGTGGTGCATCAGGGGCGATAGCAGGTTTGGTGGGCATCACGCCAGCGGCAGGATTTGTAGGTGTATCAGGGGCGATGGCGATAGGTGTGCTGACGGCATTGGGCTGTTTTGTGATGATACATTATGGTAAAAAACGACTGGGTGTTGATGATACGCTGGACGCTTTTGGATTGCATGGCGTGGGCGGTATCATTGGGGCGGTATTAACTGGTGTGTTTGTCAGCCAAGAGTTATACCCTGATGTAGGACATGAGAGCCTACTAACACAGCTGTGGCTACAAACCGAAGGGGTGTTGGCAACCATAGCATATTCAGCGGTGGTAACTTTTATCATTGGCATGGCAATTAAAAAGACCATGGGACTGCGTGTTGATGATGAAGCCGAGTATCAAGGACTTGACCTAGCCATTCATGGCGAGAAAGTTAGTTAAATCGATAAGCAAGGGCATGATGTGTCCTTGCTTTTTCCAAAGGGTTTATTTAACATAATCTTTTTATTTTAACAAAACAAAACCGCCAGTATTTGACGGTTTTGCAATTAATTAAGCTTAAAACTCGCCCGTTACCGACCAGCCATTGACTAGCGGATAACGGCGTTCACGTCCAAAGGATTTTTTGGTAATCTTAGTGCCGATTGCCCCTTGACGGCGTTTGTGTTCGGCTCTATCTACCATGGTCAGCACACGCTCAACAACCGCAGGGTCAAAACCTGCCGCACAGATGGCTTTGTAGCCCAAATCTTCATCGATGTACATCTTCAAGATGGCATCAAGTAGGGTATAATCAGGCAAGCTGTCTTGGTCTTTTTGGTCGGGACGTAGCTCAGCCGATGGCGGACGAGTGATGACACGCTCAGGAATGACAGGGTTGTCTTCTAGGCGATTACGATAATCGGCTAGGCGGTACACGTCGGTCTTGTAGACGTCTTTTAGTACATCAAATCCGCCAACCATGTCGCCATATAGGGTAGAGTAGCCGACCGCATTTTCTGATTTGTTGCCAGTTGAGATGACCATATGTCCAAATTTGTTGGACAAAGCCATGAGTATCACGCCCCTTGCCCGAGCTTGTAGGTTCTCTTCGGTCACGTCAGGGGCTGCCCCTGCAAAGAGTGGGGCGAGCGTGGATTTGAGTCCTGCCACGGCATCGTGAATGGGGCAGATGGTATAAGAGACGTTGAGACGGGCGGCTTGGGCAGCGGCATCATCCAGACTCATCTGTGATGTATATTCATAAGGCATCATCACCGCATAGACTTTATCAGCACCCAATGCATCCACAGCGATGGCAAGGGTCAAGGCACTGTCAATACCCCCCGAGAGTCCGACAATCACACCCTTAAAGCCTGAGCGATTGACATAATCACGCAAGCCAACCACCAAGGCTTGGTAGATTTGCGATTCTTCGGATAAGTCAAGTGGCGGTTTGGCTTGGGTGTCAAAGCGTCCGCTTGATACATCAAAGGTTGCCATAATCAGCTGATTTAAAAATCTTGCCCCTTCGTGAGCAATCTCGCCGTCCGCTTGACTGATGAGTGAGCCACCATCAAAGACGATGTCATCTTGGGCACCGACGGTATTGACATAGATGATGGGTAGCTTGTGCGTTGATGATTGACGGGCGATGAGTGCTTTACGTTCGGCTTGCTTGCCGACTTCAAAGGGTGACGCATTTAGTACGACCACCATTTCCGCCCCTTCATCTTTGAGTGCTTTGATGGGTGCTTCGTGCCAGATGTCTTCACAAATGAGCAGTCCGATGGTCAGCCCTTTGTAGTCAAATAAGACTTGATTGCGACCTTTTTTAAAGTAGCGTTTTTCATCAAACACGCCGTAGTTTGGCAGGCATTGTTTGTGATAAAAGCCTTTTTGACTGCCACCTTGTAATATCGCCGCCGAGTTAAACGTGCCGTGATTGTCCACGTGCGGATAGCCCAAAATAGTGACAATGCCGTCTATCTTGGCAAGTTCATTCATGGCAATCTTGACACGCTCAGCCAAGGTAGGACGCAGTAGCAAATCTTCTGGTGGATAGCCGATGAGTGCCAGCTCAGGAAAGATGACGATGTCCGCCCCACGAGCTTTGGCATCTAGGGCAAGGGCTTTCATCTTGCCCACGTTGCCCTTGATGTCGCCCACCCAAAAATTTGTCTGCATGATGGCAAAAGTAATCGTACCGTTTGGGGTGCTAATTTCGCTAAAATTTTCTTGTATTGACATTTGTAATTATCCAGTAAAGTGTATTGATGGTTATCGCCTGTCGTCAATCCGTGTTTATCGGCAGGCAATGATGAGTTTGATTTGTCAAATCAGCTTGATGTTTGCATAAAACTAATTAAAACCAATCTAGACAAATCAACTTAGTATAGCACACTATCGCCTATTTTTGTGATATAGTAGGCATTATTTTGTGACCTTGACGTTTGCCATGTTTGCTTTTTTAATCAATCTTATCATCATCGCCATTGTGATGAAAATCTTCTTTAAATTCATGTATCCAAAACCGCCCAAGCACTTTTTTCCAAAAGCAGGCGATGATGTCAGTATCAGACGATGTGATTATTGTGGGCATGAACTTGCCACCTATCGGGGCATTTTGCAGACGGATGTGGCAGGTGATGGGCGTGAGTATTTCTTTTGTAATGATGACCATCAAAGTGCCTATTTTCGCGGTGATGTCTATCAAGCCGATGATGACTATGATGGTCTGCCCACCAAAAAGCCGTTGAATGATGATTAAAGACGTTTAGGGATAAACGGTGGTTTGAAAAACAATCCGACCACTTAACTTTTTAAATTAAGTGGTCGGATAGCCATTTTTTATGCAAATTTTTATGCAAAAATTTATTTAGAATGTTATCAATGGTAGGCACACCCCAATATTAATCATCAACTGACCGTCAAGCAGCATCCACAAGTTCCTGCTGGATGATGTGTTCCATTTCTTTGGCACCGATGGTGGGGGCAAAACGTGCCACCACGTTACCATCAGCATCCACCAAAAATTTGGTAAAGTTCCATTTGATGTCATCGCCTGTGCGAGTTTGGTTAATTTCTGCAATCACTTCAAGCAATACTTCGTATCTGCTATTGCCAATCTCGTCTTTGCCTTGGGATTTTAGGTGGCGGTACAAAGGATGGGTGTTACTGCCATTGATGTCAATTTTGGCAAACACAGGAAAGCTGACTTGATAATGCTCTGCCAAAAACTTAGCAATTTCTTCATTGTCTTCGACCGCTTGCCCAAATTCATTGCTGGGAAAGTCCAAAATTACCAAGCCTTTGTCTTTATACTTTTGATACAGTGCTTCTAATTCGTCATATTGGGGTGTTAGACTGCATTGGGTGGCAGTATTGACAATGAGTAAGGTCTTACCCCTAAAATCGCTGAGTTGAATTTCTTTACCGTGAATGCCTGTTACCAAAAAATCATGAATTGACATCGCTTAACGCATCCTTAAAAGTGTGCCAAAAATTATTGCAAAAACCATCATGCAATCTACCAAAATGGGACAAGAGTATACAAACCCATGAGACTATTATATATAATTTTTTGGAAAGTAAAATTTGTAAAAATTAATGGATTGATTAGAAAAAATCAATAATTAGAGTAAGGTTTTTTTGATAATAATCAATTTTACAGATTTGGATGAGAATAATTTTTTAGAAAATTTAAAAAAATAACAAAAAAATAAAGGACGATTTACGCCCTTTATTTGTCATCATTACATATTCGGATAATTGGGCCCGCCACCGCCTTCGGGTGTTACCCATGTGATGTTTTGGGCGGGGTCTTTGATGTCGCAGGTTTTGCAATGCACGCAGTTTTGGCTATTGATGACAAACCTTGCTCCATTGGGGTCGTTATCGTCCGCCACCACTTCATACACCCCCGCAGGACAATACAGGCGAGCAGGTTCGCCATAGAGCGGTAGGTTTTTGGTGATTGGCACGGTGGGGTCGGTCAATTTTAGATGACAAGGTTGGTCCTCGGCGTGATTGGTGTTTGAGATAAACACGCTGGATAATTTGTCAAAGGTCAGCTTGCCGTCAGGTTTTGGATAATCGGGCTTGTAGGCGTGGTCGGCTTTATCCAGTTGAGCAAAATCATAACTGTTGTCATGAATGATAAGTGGCATTTTACCACTTAACAAGTTTTGCTCCACAAAGATAAACGCACCGCCCAGCCACGTCCCCATACGGTGCATGGCAGGCGAGAAGTTTTGGGCAGATTTGGCATCGTCAAACAGCCACGAGTTTTCAAAATTGGTCTGATACTCAGCGACTTCATCGTGTTGTCGTCCGTCTTGGATTGCCTTAAAAATCGCCTCGCCAGCGAGCATTCCCGACTTCATAGACGTGTGCGTGCCTTTGATTTTGGCAGGGTTTAAAAAGCCTGCATCATCGCCCACCAGTACACCCCCTGCAAAGGTCAGTTTGGGTAGGCTATTTAGACCGCCTTTGACCAACGCCCTTGCCCCATAGGACAGGCGTTTGCCCCCTTCTAGGATAGGACGGATAAGGGGGTGCAGTTTAAGGCGTTGTAATTCATCAAAGGGCGATAGGTGCGGATTTGAGTAGGATAAATCTACCACCAAGCCAAAACTCACTTGATTATTTTCGGCAAAATACAGCCACCAACCGCCATTTGCCCCTGTGTCGTTCAAGGGATAACCCGAACCGTGCAAAATCACGCCTTCTTCGTGTTTGTCAGCGTCAATCTCCCACAGCTCTTTTAGTCCAATGCCATAATGTTGGGGGTCTTTGTCCTTGTCAAGATGAAAACGGCTGATGAGACGTTTGCCCAAATGCCCACGACAGCCCTCGGCAAACACGGTATATTTGGCAACAAGCTCATAACCTGCCTCAAAAGACGGCTTAGGCTCGCCCTTGGCATTGACCCCCATGTCGCCCGTTTGGATACCACGCACCGAGCCGTCAGCGTTGTAGAGAATCTCACTGGCGGTAAAGTTGGGGAATAGCATAATCTCCATGCTTTCGGCTTGTTCGGCAAGCCAGCGAACCACATTACCAAGCGAGACAATGTAGTTGCCTTCGTTGTGCATACTGGCAGGGATGATGGAGCTTGGCAGTTTGATTGTCTTTTTGGCGTTGGGGAGCATATAAACACGGTCTTCGGTTGCCTTGACCGTGATTGGGGCATTCATGTTTTGCCAATCGGGGAACAGCTCGTCCAAGGCACGGGTTTCCATGACCGCTCCCGATAGGATATGGGCTCCAAACTCCGAGCCTTTTTCCACGACACAGACCATAAATTCATCAAGTCCTGCATCTATGGCAAGCTGTTTTAGGCGAATGGCACAGGATAAGCCCGATACGCCACCGCCGACCACGACCACGTCAAATTCCATTGACTCACGTTGTATGTTTTGCATGGTGTTTCCTTTTTGGCTGTTTAAGGTGAAACCTTGTAATGGCTAAAAAACAAATGATTATCAAATACAATGTTTGATAAATCAAATAATTATAAATGGTATATTTTACCAATCTTATCAAATTAGGCAAGTTAATTATGCCCTTATTTTTGATAAAATCATGACTGGTACGGTTATAAAAAGTTGTTGGGGTAGATACACCTAGCGAACCTGATATTTACCATGGGTTGTGTAGGGGCGTGTTGAACACGCCCGTTGGAGAGATTGGCAAGGCGTGCATTTTAAAGTTAAATGAATAAAAAGGTTAAAATCTTGGCAAATGTGATTTGTTGTGCTTTTTAAATCCTTAAAATTTATTTGCTTTTTTATAAAAATTTAGGCAAAATTAAACACTTCTTTTAAATGATAAGGCAAGGATAATGACGGATAACACAGATAAAAATTCCAATAAAAGCAACGACTTAACCAAACTTATCACAGCCCTTGGTAATGAACGCAAAATTCCACCACTGGATAAATGGACACCCGAGACGATAACGCCTTTTGACATTGTCATTGATGACAATGGCGAGTGGTATCATGACGGGGTCAAAATCGCTCGGCAGTCGCTTGTGGATTTGTTTGCCAGCGTGCTGTGGGCGGACGTGGACGGCGAGCAAAAACGCCACTTTTTAAAAACGCCCACCGACAAATACGAAATTACCGTGATAGACACGCCACTGTTTATCAATACCGTGGATAAAATTACCAAAAATGGCGATGACTGGATAGTGTTTGGCACGACCAATGGCGACAGCATTGTGCTTGATGGTGAGCCGTTGTATTTTAAAACCGTGGTGCGTGATGACGTGGCGGATGATAGGCTGTATATAGATACCCGTTTTAACCTAACCGCTCGCATTGGGCGTAATGTGTTTTATCATCTAATAGAGCTTGGCGAGCTGTCAGATGAGCAGGGGCAGACGGTTTTGACCTTGCAAAGTGGTGGCAAAACGCATCGTGTGGTTGCCCCCAATTTTAATTAGAAAAACTAAACAATTATGATAAGTCATGATAAACCAACACCCTGATTTTAAAGATGACCCCACCGCCCCGATTGGCGTATTTGATTCGGGGGTGGGGGGCTTGTCGGTGTATCTACACCTAAAAACACTCATGCCAAACGAACGCTTTATCTACTATGCCGACACCGCCAACGTGCCGTACGGGGGCAAATCGGGCGATGAGATTTTGCTTTTAACCTTGCAAGCGGTGGCACGGCTGTGTAAACGGGGCTGTAAACTCATCGTCATCGCCTGTAACAGTGCGTCCGCCCATGCCCTAAAAGCGTTGCGTGAGCGGTGTAGCGTGCCGATTGTGGGGCTTGTCCCTGCCGTCAAACCTGCGTGCAGTCTTACTAAAACTCGCCAAATTGCCGTGCTTGCCACTCGGGCGACTTTAAATGGCTATCTACTAAATGACGTCATCAATGACGTTGCCATGCCACAAGGGGTCATGGTGCATAAGCATTTTGAGCCGACCTTGGTGCCGTGGGTGGAGAGCGGTATGCCGATTGACAGTCAAGTGGCAAACCTACTCATTAGACAAACTAAACAATGGGCGGACATGGGCGTGGACGTGATAGTGCTGGGGTGTACGCATTACCCGTTTTTTAAGGGGTTTTTGCAGACCTTTATACAAAAAGAAAATCTGGACGTGCAATTGATTGATTCAGGACTGGCAATCGCCCAACGGGTCAAATCCTTGCTTGATTTTTTTAATATCGCAAGCCCCACGCCAAACACCGCCCCCATGCAGTTGTATGCCACACGCTTGGATGATGATTTGCTTGCCACCGCCGAGAAGTTAAGCGGTGAACCATTTATTGAGCTGATTGAATACCAAGAGTGAGCTTTTTTGTACAAAAATTGATTTAAAGTGTTATCAGTGGCAGGCACACCCTAAACGCCAAACACTTCATTGTTAAAATTGGCAAAATATCAAAAAATGTATCAAAAAATAGGGCAATTTTAACGGATTTTGTGCTTTTATGTTATTTTTTGATTTTTTGATGTGTTTTGGGTGGTATGGATATTTTTATTTTGATGAAAATTCTTTATAATAAGGGATTGCCATTTGAGCGTATGGATAAGAAAGATGAATGGCAATGTCACGTGTGGTTGCCAATAAAAGCAATATCCTTAACTACTTACTACTAGCCTTGGGGTTTTTGTGTCAAATCATCGTTATCATGTTCATGTCGCTTGTGTTGCTGATGACCCGCTGTTGGTTACTGCCCAAGATGATGTGGCGATATTCTTTGAAAGTCGGGCTTTTTTAACCAAAGACTTGGTGATTGCCCGTGCTGAATCTGCCAGTTATAGTTGGCGTTGTATCAACTCTGCCGATGTGGTGCTCCTGCTTGTGGGCAATCACTATGGTAGCACCAACGCATCAGGGGTCAGTCAGCTCCATGTCAGCTATACCAATGCCAAAGCCAAAAATAAGCCCATGCTCATTTTTGTGCATTCGGACGTGCTAAACAAACCTGCCAATAATCGGCTGATTGACTTTGTGGGGGTATTGGAGTCGCAATCGGGGCAGGCGGTGCATTATTTTGATGATAATACCAATCTGCCCAAACTGCTTGAAACTGCTTTTAATGCGTTGGATTTTGACAAATCTCAAGGATGGCAAATGGCAGGCATGAGCGTCAGAAATGCGTTGCTGTCTAAGCCCCCAAAGCATGCCAAGCCCGCCACTCAGAAGCAAATTTCTGCACCCAGTGATGCCCAAAAGATTGGAGCGTCTAGTATTCCTGCCCAATCCCATCTGACCAAATCTACATCTCATTCTCACGCCAAGACAGATGCTGATTTGCATGCCGCCTTAAAGCCCGCATTGGCACTAGACAGTGAATTTTTGGTAAGTTGCACCGCCCATGCGTTTCGGGGTGGCACGCTCATCGAAGTGTCCTTTGTCATCCCGCTACGCTGGCGAAACATCGTTACCATGCTTGCCAATGTGGTCATGCCATTTTCTGAGCAAGGGTTGGGACGTGCCTTAAATGATAATGTTGATAAGAATCTTGCCAGTCAAATCGTGGCAAGACAGTATCCTGACATCCATGCCGTCAGCCGAGTGCAGGTGGTCAAAGCTGATGTGCTGTGGATATTAGATGAGTTGGAGTTGGCAGGATGGATTGAGCCTGTGGGTCAAGGCTCCATGTGGCAAGCCACTGACAAAACATCCAACATAAAATAGCTAAAATAGCATTGCCAAATGGCAGGGCAATCGCACTATATTTAATTTTTAGCAAATAAAATTATGTTTTTGAAGAAATTGGCAATTTTTAGACACAAATTATTTAAAAACTCACCAAACCAATTATATTTTGAATAATTTATTAAAAATATATTTAGATAAAATTAACTATAAATACTAAATTTGCTTGATTTTTAATCAATTTCATGTAAAATTTTGTAGTGCGATTGCCCTGGCCAAATGGTATATTTAAGGCATATTAAATTGACATGGCTTAGCCAAAAGAATGGGTTATAAGGCTTAAAAAGCGAGCAAAACCCAAGAAATCATGCTCAAAGATACAAATCTAAGATACAAAATTTAACACAAAACAGATGACATCACTGCTAAAATTTTGTTAGGATGAAGTGGTTGTATCTTGGTTGTGTGTTTTTAATGTGTTGTGTGTTTTTAATGTTAAATATGGCGTTAAATCAAGATATGGTTAAAATTTAATGCAATGGGGATAAGTTTGCCCCATCTTTCATCATAATTTATTTTTAATTGCAATAAGGATGATATCATGTCAAAAACCACCGAACAATTGACTGAGCGTTTCGATGAATTGGCGGACACCATGCATGATGCCGAAAAAAGTCGTACCCTAGAAGAGCAAGTTGCCTATCTAAAATCCCAAGGCATTGACCCGTCAAAGACTTATGCCAAATGGGATGATGATGAGCCAGAAGAGTAGCTTTGTCTTACCCTAAGCACAGCCAATGATGGTTGTGCTTTTTTGTATGAATTTTTTGTCATAAGCCAAAATGGGTTAAAAATATCCCCAAATGCTGTTTCTGGGGGATTATTGTCGTGGACAGGTGTTAATAGTTTGCTATAATATGAAACTTTATGTTATTAACCCAAATCTTACCTTGCATAAATTTGACTTATGCTAAGTTTTGAGTGGATTATTTGGTAAATTGCCAGCGTCCGTGCTGTATTCGTGGGCGACCACCAAGCCAATTTGTGCAAAGAGACACGATATGATTACCCTGCAAAAATTTGAACGCCTAATTACCGCACCACTGGCACAAAAACCTGTCACATTGACCTACTTTGACCAAACAGGTGCCAATCTTAGCACATGGGCGACCACACTTTCTATCAGACCCAAGCATGAGCAATATACCGAGCTTAGGACAGCTCTTAGTGAAGTGCTGGTCTGTGACATGCATGATGGTCAAAAACTGGCACTCATGGATGAGCTGATGGTGGTCGTTGAGCGTGTGGTTGGGCAAATGCATGCTGACTATGTCTATGAGCACCAAAGTCTATCCGATGAACAGCGGTCGTCAGTTCATGAAGTGCGTAGTTTGTACTTTTTGATGATTTTGGTGTATCGCAACATCGCCGTGCGTCATCAGAATGCCGTTGTTTCGGCACATGGCGGTGGCAAGAAGTGGTTAAACAAAATCATGTCCGCCAAGAAGTCGGGTGTGCTTACTGCCGAGCGTGACATCTTTATTTATGCCGTACACCAATTTATGGTGCTGTATGTCAAGCTTTTGATGGAGTATGCTTTAACTTACCAAAAAGCCCCCAAGGTCATCTGGCGGGAGGTGAATACTTGGTATCTGACCACGCTCAATCTGGGAGTTTGCCACGAAAGCATTCAAGATTTTGACAAAAATTATCCCAAGACATCCATTCATGACAGATACATGCAGGCGTGCGGAGCAAGTTTTGGTAACTTTTTTGCTTACCGCCGTCAGGACATCTTAAATGCCTTTAAAGTGTTGCCTTTGTGGGTAAAATATTTTAAAACAACCTTTGATGCCAATCCTGAGTTTCGGGTATTTGTCAATCTACAAGGTGCTGAACCGCCTGAGGTCATCACGCCATACGCATCGGTCAATCCGTACAGTGATGAGCATCGCTGTTTGTTTTTTGATTTAGAAGGCTTTACACGACACATGGAACAGGTGTCATCAGGCGAATACATAGATGGCACGGCACAGTCGTTGTTTGAGATGCGATTTGCCAAGATGGTACTGCTTGCTTTTGAACAGCGATCATCGCATGACAGACAAGATGATAGGCATGAGAGAAAGGCAGAGCTGCTTGTTGGATTTGCTTCCATTTTTAATGAAATCTCTGGCGGTCAAAACCTATCTACCGTCATCCGAGAACGTGGGTTGCCTGCTGATTTTCATGTCAAAATCAGTGCCTCTGCTATTGGTATGGTTGCACCCAAAGAGATGGTTAAGGTAAGCTACAAAAATGAGGCGGTGGCTCGTTTTCGGTTTGGTGCACAGGGGATGGATGAAAAAGATGAGATTTTGTCATCTCGTCCACTCATCCATCTTTATGGGCTTTTTGCTTTAAAATCAGCAATCTCCACCAATAAAAATCCGTGGCGTCTGGGCATGGCACATTGGGTGGAAAAATCAGATAATTCGGTGGCAGTGGATGGACGATTTTTGGGTCGGGTGCTGATGGCAGTCGGCATTCGCTTGCGTAAACAAGACGGCAGAAGTCAAGAGTTTGTCCATGCACTGTTGGTGGATGGCGATGGGCTCAATGAGCAAAGCACGCTCATCATGCCCCGTTATCATTTTAAAGTGGGGGATTATGTTGTTCTGCGTATTGACACCAAAGAGATGGAGTTAAGGTTAGAACGCAACCTTTTGACCACCGATGAGATTGAACAATACCAAATCGTGCGTTTAAATGGCTAATTAACCAAATATTTGCTATAATATGGCAGTTCTTTGAATTTCCTTGATATTAGCCTTTATCATAATTTGTAACGTTTTGTAAAAATATTTCAAAACGTTACAAATTGGTACAAATATTGCAAACACTTTTGGGTGAACCAACGCCAGCCTGTCCGCATCGCTTTTTAACATACTATATGTCTATGAAAAAAAATATCTTAAACCTGTTGTTTATTGATGAAGAGCAACTTTATGCCGAGCATCTTATCAGCCACTTATCAGAATATTTTGATGAGGTTAATTTGGGCTTTTGGGATGAAAAGGCGGAGTTTGTCAAATCCTTACGCCAAGAATGGGATGTGCTTGTTTTCCATCGTGCCTATGACATGAACTTTACAGATGTCGTGGGTATCTTACAAGAAGAGCAGATTAATTTGCCAGTCATTCATTTGGTGCAAAGCAATGAACAGGCGAGCCTAAATGAGCATGGTAACCCCGAGGTGGTGCATGGCGACATGATAAAGTCATTGGCAAAAGGGGATGACAGACTCATTGTCTCTGCCATTTGTTTGCAGACGGATTATGTGCGTGCCAAACGTCAAACTACTCATCTAAAAGCCATCTTAAAAGAGGCTGAACAACGTGCCAACATTTTGATTAAAAACTCAAAATCTGCCGTGGCATACATTGACCAAGGGGTGCATATCTTTGCCAATGACCCCTATTTGGAGATGTTTGGCTATCAGGCGATGGAGGAGATTATTGGTGTGCCGGTGGTGGATTTGATTGCCGGTGGGGACAATGTCAAAGGCTTTAAACAGTTTTTACGTCGTTTTGATAAAGGCGACCGCTCTCAGGTAGAGTTCGCCTTTGAGAGTAAACGTACCGATGGTTCAACCTTTGCATCCAAATTACAACTGGCGGCGGCGACCTTAGATGGCGAACCTGTCACTCAGATGATTATCCAGCAGAACGAGAATAACAGTGCTGAGCTTGCCAAAAAACTTGCCGAGGCAGAACGTCAAGATGCCTTGACGGGGCTGTCAAACCGTCTTGCCTTTACTGAGTCATTACACAGCACTCAGCAAGAGGTTGCACGTGGCGACATCAAGTCAGCTGCCTTGTTATATATTCGTATGGATGGCATGGGTAAGATTCATTCAAGCACGGGTCTGACAGGGGTGGATACTGCGGTCAAGCAGGTAGCTTGGGTACTAGATGAGACCGCCAAAAAAGCACATGATGCCAGCGTGAGCAGATTTAGTGATACCAGCTTTGCGTTGGTGGTTGATGAGATAAACAAAGAGCAGGCGATGGCTCTGGCGGAGCAACTCGCTGAACGTGTGGCAAGTATGCTCATCGAGGTGGGCAGTCGCACGGTCACTGCCACACTGTCCATCGGCGTGGTGATGATGGATGTCAATGCCCCTGAGGCAAGCGTGGTGCTAAGCCGTGCCATGGATACCGCCAATGAGATTAATCCTGATGACGAAGGCATAAAAATCAAAGCCTTTGATATCAGTGCCATCGCAGGCGAAGATGATGCGGTGATGGCGGAGTACATTCAAACTGCCTTAACTCAAAATAAATTTGTGTTAAAATATCAGCCGATATATGATATTGAGACTGACAGTACTAGCTTGTTTGAGGCATTTATTACTTTGCCACAAGCTGATGGCACGCAGATGACCTATGATAAGCTCATTCCCATCGCCAAAAAACACAATCTGCTTGAAAAAATTGACCGTTGGATGCTCATCAATGCCAGCAAACACTTGGCGAGTGTCCGCCAAAGCGAGCCTACCGCACGCCTGCTGGTGGCTCTATCATCGGCATCGCTGGCAGACACCAATTTGGCAGGCATTATCACTCAGCTGACCCGAGCCATTGGTGGTGGTAGTGATGTGCTGACATTGCAGTTTAGTGAGCAGGATTTGGTGGATTATATGGCGGTCGCCAAACGTCAGTTCATTGCCCTTGCCAACATTGACTGCCCTGTGGGTATGAATGGTTTTGGCGTAACTGCCAAATCCGACGAAGTGCTGGACTATCTGTCGCCCAACATGGTACGTCTCGCTCGTAGCTATACCAAGGACTTAGACAGAGAGGCGAACTTGACCGCTCTGCAAGGGCTGATAAATACAGCGACCGAAAAAGGGGCAAGCACGCTCATGCCATATATTGAAGAGGCGTCCACCATGTCCATGGCATGGTCGGTGGGGGCAAGATATCTGCAAGGCGACTATCTGCAACCTGCCAATACTGAGATTACTTTCCCGCCCCCTGCTGAAGAGTAACTGCCATAACAGCGAACACCCAACAGATACTTGGGTGTTTTTTGTATAAAAATCTTACCACAATAACGCTTGTCATACAAACAATGTTTTAAAAATTGGTATAATTGTTGGTATTTATCAAAATATTTTTTATTCGAGTGTCTCATGTCACACATCCAGCCCAAAATCCAAATCCTACTTGATAAACTAAACCAAATCGTTCTTGACAAAGAAGAGGCCGTGACCCTTGCCGTGTCCTGTATTTTAGCGGATGGGCATTTGCTATTACAAGACTTACCTGGCATGGGCAAGACCACGTTGGCACACAGTCTTGCCATCTTGCTGGGGTTGGATTTTAACCGTGTGCAGTTTACCAATGACATGCTTCCTGCTGATATTTTGGGGATGATGATATACAACCAAAGCGAGCAGAGTTTTAGTTTTAGAAAAGGAGCGGTGTTCACTCAGTTACTGCTTGCCGATGAGATTAACCGTTCGAGTCCCAAAACGCAGTCGGCACTGTTGGAGGCGATGGAGGAGGGGCAAGTAACCCAAGATGGACAGACATACGCTCTGCCCAAGCCATTTTTTGTCATCGCAACTCAAAACCCCGCCCAACAATCGGGCGTATATCCACTGCCTGAATCACAACTTGACCGCTTTTTGATGTGTGTCTCGCTGGGCTATCCATCACCCAAAGCCGAGCGTGAACTGCTAGAAGGGCGAGACCGCCGAGCGATGATGGGCGAGCTTACCTCGATTTTAACTAGTGAAGAAGTGATACAAGCTCAGCGAGAAGTCAAAGACATCTACATCGCCCCTGTGGTGCTAGACTACCTACAAAAACTGGTTGCCAAGACCCGTTCAAGCCAAGAATATCACGGCTTATCCCCCCGTGGCGTGTTGGCGTTAAAGCGTGCCTGCCAAGCCTATGCCTATGTATCAGGACAGGACAATGTGGCGATAGATGACGTGCAGGCGGTGTTCTCGGCGGTGGCTGACCACAGACTGGGACAACGGTTTGTGCCGTTTCATCATTTGGGTGGTTTGACCGAGATGACCATTGCCAGACGTATTTTGGACGAAGTGGCGATTGATTGATGGCTGATTTGTCATTTGTCATCAACCTAATCAATCTATCCGTATGCCCATGAAATCATCTGCTCATCGCCTAACCCACCCACTGACTCATCCCATAAAGAACAAGCTCAATGAGTTCTTTGCCAGACGCTCACCACGCAAAGACGTGGTGTCGCTCGGACTGCGTAATGTCTATATTTTTTTTAGCCGTCAAGGACTGCTGTTTGCCTTGCTACTCATCACCACTTTTGTGACGGGGGTCAATTATGGTAATAACTTGGTACTGGGGCTGTGCTTTTACCTGTTCGGCATTTGGCTCGTGACCGTGTTTTATACCTTTGTGCAGGTGGCGAGCATTGATGTGCGGTTTGTTGAGTCCAGCCTGTCTGAGACAGGGTCGATAGGTTATGTGACTTTGGAGCTGTCCACCAGAAGTGGTAAGGCATCACGGCAGATAGAAGCGGTGTTTGATGATAAGCATGAGATTGTCCAAAAAATGCTCTCAGGGCAAGCACGAGAAGACTTTATGAATGCTCGCACCATCATCACGCCAACGCTGGGCAAATCGGTACTGGTCAGATTACCCGTCTATACGCCCACTCGGGGGGTCATGACCTTGCCCCGTCTGGTCATCAGCAGTCGTTATCCGCTCGGGGTCATGCGTGCGTGGGCGTATGTGCATTTGGCAAGTCCGATGTTTGTACATCCTAAGCCTATCCCCTTTGATTGGCAAAATGACAAGCGAGCGGTGGCAAGCGAGAGTGATGAGCGAAGTGCCATTAGTGTGGCAGGGCAAAGCGACTTTGAGATGTTGGATGAATACCAAGAAGGCGAGAGTCTGGCACGGGTGTCATGGTCGCACGTGGCACGGGGGGCAGGCATGCTTACCAAGCACTTTGGCGACTCGCTTGGGCGTGAGTGGTGCTTAGATTATGATGACATGCCATCAGGCTCGCATGAGATGCGTCTTAGTGAGCTGACCCATGCAGTGCAAGCCATCGCCACACAGGGCATGCCCTTTATGCTTGTGCTACCGAGTGGGGCAGGCAAGATAGGCGTGGGCGATGAGTTTGTCCGTCAATGCTTGCTAAGACTTGCCAAAGAGCCTTGATGGGTTTTTGGCTG